>JACRCY010000539.1 GCA_016218785.1 Deltaproteobacteria bacterium | reverse complement strand
GGGCGACGGCCGGGGCTACTGCCGGCGAGGCGACGGCCGGGGCGTGGCCGCCGTCAGCGCGGCGGCCGCGTGGTGCGCTTCGGGCGCGCGGGCTGGGGCGCGGGCACCCCGGCGCCGCCGCGGGCCCGATCCTCGTGCAGCATGTTGATGAAGAGCGCGCCCTGCTCGATGGCGTCGTCGAGCGCCACGTGCGTGTGGCGGTGCGGGTCGAACCAGCGCTGCGGCATCCGCCGCTTCACGGTCTCGCGGTACTCGGTGCCGAGCAGGGCCATGGCGTAGGTCTTGATGTCGAGCGCCGAGTGCGAGAAGGGGCTATGGCCGGCGAAGCGCATCAGGTACCAGTAGATGAACAGGAAGTCGAAGGCCGCGGGGTAGGCGACGAAGACCGGCGGGCCCGGCAGCTCGTCGAGCCAGCGCCGGAAGCGCGGCATGACCGTGGCGGGCTCCTCCGGGTCGCGGCGGCAGGCGGCCCACGCCTCGGGCTGGGTGCGCCACCACTCGGCCGTGGCCGGATCGGGCGCGGCGCCCGGCAACTCGACGAGGTTGGCGCTGAAGGTGCCGCACAGGGTCTTGTCGGCCTGGTAGGCGGCCGCCCCGAAGCTCAGCATGGAGTGCGGCCCGGGGATGGGGCCGTCGGCCTCGACGTCGCAGGAGACGTAGAGCTCGGGCATGGTCAGCGCGGGGAGGGGCGGGCGGAGGCGGGCGCCGTGGGGCCGGCGGGGGCCGGCGCCGGCTCGCCGCCGTGCTTCGCCGGCTCGCCGCGCGCCGCGTCGGCCGGTGCCCGGCGCCAGTCGCCGGCCTGGCTGGGCTGCCGCAGGAACTCCTCGGGGCGCTCCAGCGCGAGCGCGGCGCGGAGCACCTCGTCCATGTGCTCCGCCAGCACGATCGTCATCTGCTTCATGACCCGCGCGGGGATCTCCTTCAGGTCGCGCTCGTTCTCCTTGGGGATGACGCAGGTGAAGACCCGGCCGCGGTGCGCCGCCAGGATCTTCTCCTTGATGCCGCCGACGGGGAGCACCCGGCCGCGCAGGGTGATCTCGCCGGTCATCGCGACCGCCCGCTTCACCGGGACGCGCAGGAGCGCCGAGCAGAGCGCCGTCGCCATGGTGATGCCGGCCGAGGGACCGTCCTTGGGGATGGCGCCCTCGGGGCAGTGCACGTGCAGGTCGACCTGGGCGTAGAACTCGCGCTCCAGCCCGAGGCTCTCGGCGCGCGACCGGACGTAGCTCATGGCCGCCTGCGCCGACTCCTGCATGACCTCGCCCAGCTTGCCGGTCAGGGACAGCTTGCCCTTCCCCGGCATGACCGTGACCTCGGTGGGGAGGAGGTCGCCGCCGTGCATGGTCACGGCCAGGCCGAGCGCGAGCCCGATCTGGTCCCGCTCCTCGATCTTCCCCTCGTGGAAGCGCGGGACGCCGAGGTAGCGGGCGAGGCTCCGGGCCGTGATGCGGAAGCGCTTGGCCGGGGCGCGCCGCGCGCGGGCCGCGCGGGCGGCCTGGCCCCTCGGCGGGGCCTTGCCGCGCTCCGTCGCGCCGTCGCCCGGGGCCGCCTCTCTGCCCCGCCGCACCACCTCCTTGGCGACCTTGCGGCACACCGTCGAGAGCTCGCGCTCGAGGCTGCGGACCCCGGCCTCCCGGGTGTAGTCGTGGATGATGCCGCGCAGGCCGTCCTCGGTGAACTCGCAGTCCACGTTCTTGATGCCGTTCTGCTCCTTCTGCTTCGGCACCAGGAACTGCCGGGCGATGGCCAGCTTCTCCCACTCGGTGTAGCCGGGCAGCGAGATGATCTCCATGCGGTCCTGCAGCGGCAGCGGGATCGAGTGGAGGCTGTTGGCGGTGGTGATGAACATCACGTTCGAGAGGTCGTAGTCGAGGTCGAGGTAGTGGTCCTGGAAGACGGCGTTCTGCTCCGGGTCGAGCACCTCGAGGAGCGCCGCCGACGGGTCGCCGCGGAAGTCGGTCGACATCTTGTCGACCTCGTCGAGCAGGAAGACCGGGTTGGAGGAGCCCGCGCGCTTCATCGACTGGATGATCTTGCCGGGGAGCGCGCCGATGTAGGTGCGGCGGTGGCCGCGGATCTCGGCCTCGTCGCGCACGCCGCCCAAGGAGAGGCGCACGAAGTGGCGCCCGGTGGCGCGCGCCACCGACCGGGCCAGGGAGGTCTTGCCCACGCCGGGCGGCCCCACCAGGCACAGGATGGGCCCGCGGATCTTCTGCACCAGCGCCTGGACGGCGAGGTACTCGAGGATGCGCTCCTTCACCTTCTGCAGGCCGTAGTGGTCCGCCTCGAGGATCCTCTCCGCCTCGGTGATGTCGAGCTTGTCCGCGGTGGGCTCGTCCCACGGCAGCGACAGCACCCAGTCGACGTAGTTGCGCACCACCGTCGCCTCGGCGCTCATCGGCGACATCATGCGCAGCTTCTTCAGCTCCTTCTTGATCTTCCCCTCGGCCTCCTTCGACAGGCGCTTTGCCTTCAGCTTCTCCTCGATCTCGGCGAGCTCGTTCTTGAACTCGTCGCGCTCGCCCAGCTCCTTCTGGATCGCCTGCATCTGCTCGTTGAGGTAGTACTCCTTCTGCGTCTTCTCCATCTGCTTCTTGACGCGGGTGCGGATCTTCCGCTCCACCTGCATGATCTCGATCTCGGCCTGCATCAGCTCGAAGAGCTTCTCCAGGCGTCGCGAGGGCTGGAGCGTCTCGAGCAGGGCCTGCTTGTCGGGGAGCTTGAGCTGCAGCTGCGCCGCGACCTGGTCGGCGAGGCGGCCGGGATCGTCGATGGTCTGGATCGACACGAGCATCTCGGGCGGGACCCGCTTCGACAGCTTCACGTAGCTCTCGAAGGTGGCGACCAGCGAGCGGGTGAGCGCCTCGAGCTCGACGGTCTGCTCGGTGACCTCGACCGCGGGCAGCGCCTCGACCTGGAAGAATCGCGCCTCGGCGGTGAAGCGCGTGACGGCGGCGCGCTGCTTGCCCTCCACCAGCACCTTCACGGTCCCGTCGGGGAGCCGCAGCAGCTGGATGATCTGGCCGATGGTGCCGAAGGGGAAGATGTCATCGGGGCCGGGGTCGTTGGTGCGCGCCTTGCGCTGCGCGGACAAGACGAGGTCCTTGCCGTGCGCCATGGCCTCGTCGAGCGCGGCCACGCTCTTCTCGCGGCCCACGAACAGGGGGACGACCTGGTGGGGGAAGACGATGATGTCACGCAGCGGGAGCAGCGGCAGGGTGCGCGCGGCGCTCGCCCCGCTCGCGCCAGCGCCGCTCGGGCGGGCCTCGTCGCTCTTGGCAGCCATGGCGTGATATTACCGCGCCCCGGCAGGAGCGCCACAAACGCCGCGGCCGGTGGGGCGAGGCCGGTCGGGCTACCGCCTGACGATCAGCGCGCCGGCCCGCTCGGCCAGGCGCGGCAGTCGCACGTAGAAGGTCGAGCCCTGCCCCGGCTCGCTCTCCACCCAGGCGCGGCCGCCGACGGCCTCCGCGATCTTGCGGACGATGTAGAGCCCCATGCCGGTGCCGCCGACCTCCTTCACCTGCTCCAGGCGCGAGAGCGGGCGGAAGATCAGGTGGTGGTAGGGGGTCTCGATGCCGACGCCGTTGTCGCGCACGAAGAGGGTGGTGCCGTCCGCCTCCTCGCGGCACCCGATCTCGATGCGCAGGGGGCGCGATTCGTCGCGGTACTTGACGGCGTTCCCCACGAGGTTGCGCAGGATCTGGGCGATGTGGTTGGCGTCGCCGAGGTAGCTGGCAGGCAGTGCGGTGGTGGTGACCTCGGCCTGGGCCTCGTCCAGCTTGGCCCCCAGCTCGCCGAGCACCTGGCGCACCATCTCGCGCAGGTCGAGGCGGCTCGGCTCGGGCTCGCGGCGGCGGGCGCGGGCCAGCGTCAGCAGGCTGTCGATGAGCGCCTGCATCGCCTTGACCGCGAGCTGGATGCGCTCGGCGGCGCGCTGCTCCACCGGGCCCATGGCCGCGGCGGTCCGCGCCTGCAAGAGGTGCGCGTAGCCGGCGATGGTGACCAGCGGCGACTGCAGGTCGTGGGAGGCGATGAAGAGGAAGTCCTCCATCTCCTTCTGCGCCTCCTCGAGGGTCTGGTTCTGGCGGCGGATCGCGCCGACCTGCTCGTCGACGAGGCGCTCCAGCTCGGTGGCGTACAGGTGTAGCTGGCGCTGGGCGCGGCGCAGGTTGATCTGCGCGGTGACGCGCGCCAGCAGCTCCTTGGGGTTGAAGGGCTTGAGGACGTAGTCGTCGGCGCCGATCTCGAGGCCGCGGAGCTTCTCCCCCAGCTCCGCGCGCGCCGTGAGCATGATCACCGGCACGGCGGCGGTGAGCGGGTCGAACTTGAGGCGCTCGCACAGCACGAAGCCGTCGAGCTTCGGCATCATGATGTCGGTCACGACCAGCGACGGCGGGCTGCGGCGGGCGCGCTCGAGCCCGTCGAGCCCGTCGACGGCCAGCTCCACGGCGAAGCGCGGCTCGAGCAGGCTCCGCAGGTAGGCGCGCAGGTCGGCGTTGTCCTCCACGATCAGGATGCGGTCGCGCGGTCCTCCGGCCTCGGTCGGCGCCGGCGCCGGCGGGGTCTCCGCGGCGGCGGCCGCGGGCGGCGGCTGGAGCGCGGCCACCGCCGACTCGATGAGGCGCCGCGACACGCCGCGCTCGGCCGCGGGGAGCGGCTCCAGGACCACGCGGTCGGGCGGCAGGTGGTCCTTGCCGGCGGGGAGCGTCACCCGGAAGATCGATCCCTCGCCCAGGCGGCTCTCCACCTGGATGGAGCCGCCGTGCAGCTTGCACAGCTCGGCCACCAGGGGGAGCCCGATGCCGGCGCCCTCGTGGGCGCGCGACGGGAAGCGGTCGCTGCGGTGGAAGCGGATGAAGATGCGGTGCAGCTCGTCGCCGGGGATGCCGGGACCGGTGTCCTGGACCTCGAGGTGCGCCTCCCCCTCGCCCGGGCGCACCGCCAGGTAGACGCTCCCCTTGGCCGTGAACTTGAGCGCGTTCGACAGGAGGTTGGAGACGATCTTCTCCCACATCTCCACGTCGACCCAGGCGTAGACCCCGGCCGCGTCGAGCTCGAGCCGGAACTCGAGGCCGCGCGCCTTGAAGGCCGACTCGAAGACGGCCGCGATCTCCCGGGTCGCGGCGCACAGGTCCACGTGGCGGTAGACCGCGCGGATGCGGCCCGCCTCGATCTGGGCGAAGTCGAGGAGGTTGTTGACCAGGCGCAGCAGTCGGAGCGAGTTGCGGTGGATGGTCTCGAGGCGCTCCAGGTCCCGCTGGGGTCGCACCTCGGCCAGCATGTCTTCGAGGGGCGCCAGGTTGAGGGTCAGCGGCGTGCGGAACTCGTGGGAGATGTTGGCGAAGAACTCGGTCTTGACCCGGTCGAGCTCGCGGAGCTTGTCGTTCATGGCCGCCAGGTCGGCGGCCTTCTCCTCGAGCTCGGCGTTCTTCATCTTCAGCTCGAGGCGCTTCTCCTCGATGCGCTGCTCGAGGAGGTGCAGCGGGCTCTCCTTCTCGAGCGACTGCACCCACGGGCGCGCCGCGTCGCCCCACTCCTCGAGGGGCCGGATGACGAAGAGGCACTCGGGGTCGCCGCGCCCCACGCAGGCCGCCTCGATGGCCACCATGCGGCGCCCCATGAAGGCGCTCGCGTAGCCCGAGGCGTAGCCGGTCAGCGTCCAGCAGACTGGATCGATGGAGGCACCGAACGCGGCGCGGTGCTGCTCGGCCTCGTAGGAGTTGCGCCAGATGCCGCGCATGAAGAAGGTGCCGGCGGCGCGGTCGAAGCGGAGCTCCAGGACCTCGACCGCGACGATCCCCTCCCACATGTGGAGGACGGGCCCGGCGCCGATCCACTCCTCGTCGGAGTCCCACTCGTAGAGCTCGCCGAAGGTCTGGGCGTCCCGGTAGCCGTTCTGGTAGCCCCAGCGCGACAGGATGCCGCGGGCGACGCTCTCGCCGACGGTCTCGATCAGCTGCTGCCGCATGGCGCCGGTCGCGGCGGCGTCGAACAGGAGGATACGGCGGCCCTCGACCGAGACCCGGCCCGCGGCGGGCTCGAAGCGCAGCATCCGCGAGAGGTCGATGTCGGAGGTCTTCACGGCTATGCCGGGCGGCCGCGCCCGAGATCGGAGACCGACAGCCAGTACTGCAGCACCCCGCAGAGCTTGCGCTCGAACTCGTTCAGGCCGATGGGCTTGATGACGTAGTCGCTCGCGCCGAGCGCCAGGCTCTGCTCGATGTCGGCCGGGTTGTTCGAGGTCGTGAGGATGACGACCGGCACCAGGCGCAGCACCGGGTCGGCGCGCATCAGGCGCAGAACCTGGTAGCCGTCCACCCGCGGCAGCTTGATGTCGAGCAGCACGAGGGCCGGCCGCAGCGCCTCCCCCTCGTGCGGACCCGTCCCCCGCAGCCGGTCGATGGCGTCCTGGCCGTCGACGGCGGGCACGATCTCGTGGGCCACGCCCGCGCCCTCCAGCACCAGCTGGGTCAGGAAGGTGTGGTCGGGGTTGTCCTCGACGAGCAGGACGCGGTGGGGAGCCACGTCGGCCATGGCAGGACGACCATACCCCCGCGGCCGCGTTGCGTCCAGCGGCTTACCGGTGGTCAGGCGGCCGGCGTGCCCGCCGCCTCCTTGAGGTACATCAAGAGCGGCTGGGTCGCGTTCTCGATGACCTCCTCGCTGATGACGACCTCGCGGATCTGCGGCATCGAGGGCGCGTCGTACATGATCTCGAGGAGCGCCGCCTCGAGGATGGCGCGCAGGCCGCGCGCGCCGCTCTTGTGCAGCTGGGCCTGCTTGGCGATGGCCTGGAGCGCCCCCTTCGTGAACTTGAGCTTGATGCCGTCCATCTCGAACAGCTTCTGGTACTGCTTGATGAGGGCGTTCTTCGGCTTCACCAGGATGTCGACCAGCGCCTCTTCCGACAGCTCGTGCAAGGGGGCGATCACCGGC
>JACRCY010000538.1 GCA_016218785.1 Deltaproteobacteria bacterium | reverse complement strand
GCGGCGCCGGGCGAAGGCCACGGTCCCGGCCGACGGCGACACCGCCCCCGCGCTGCGCTCGCCCGCGCCCGATCCCGAGGTCGACTACCTCAAGACGCGCTACGGCGAGGAGTTCCGCGCCGCCTTCCGCGCCACCCTGGGGGCGCTGTCCCAGGACGAGCGCAACCTCCTCAAGCTCCACTACCTCGACGGCCTCAACATCGACGAGATCGGCGTCGCCTACCGCGTCCACCGCGCCACGGTCGCGCGCTGGCTGGCGCAGGCGCGGGAGCGCATCCTCGGGGAGACGCGCCGCCGGCTGGCCGAGCGCCTCGACGCCGGCTCCAAGGACGTGGACAGCGTGCTCGCCCTGGTCCGGAGCCAGCTCGACATCAGCATCTACAATGTCTTGAAATCATAGCGGAATCATTCCTGGCCAAAACGCGTGCGACAATACCTGCCTGGTGGTGTCAACGGGGGGGATGTAGGTAATCGACCCCAATGATCGCCGGGCGAGGGGCCCGGCCCCGAGGCGCGCCCACCGCGGGCACGCAGATCCAAAGGAGAGTCTCGATGCTTCGCACGACGTTTGCGCCGACGACGTTCGCCGCCCTCGTGGCCGCCTTCGTGACACTGGGCGGCTGCGCCAGTGGCCTGCCCGAGGAGATGGTCGACGAGGGCGAGCTGCAGCAGCCCACCACCTCGGTGACGGTCGAGGTGCCGACGGTGCCCGTCTTCTTCGGCGTCGACAACCGCATCCACGTCACCGACGAGACCCCGTGGGTCTACGGCCAGTTCGAGCTGGTGCCCCGCGGCAAGGTCTCCATCCAGCTGCAGAAGGAAGCCTCCGATCCGGCCGGCCCCGTCGGCTTCAAGCTCTACGGCGTCTACCCCACCGGCAAGCTCCGCTACCTCGCGACCATCGACGGCGCGAACGGCATCGCCCGGGCCACGCTGCGCTCGACCTTCGGCGGCATCTACGTGATCGAGGTCGTGGGCGAGCCGCACCCCGCCGCCCTGGTCCTCAAGCTCACCTGCAGGAGCGGCAGGTGCTCGCCGGACCGCCAGCCGGGCGAGACCTGCGGTGGCTTCGCCGGCTTCTCCTGCGCCGACGGCCTCGTCTGCCACTACCCCGACGGCTCCTGCCACTGGGGCGACCCGGCCGGCAAGTGCGAGGTCCCGCCGACGATGTGCCCGCGCTTCTGGGCCCCGCAGTGCGGCTGCGACGGCAAGACCTACGGCAATCCCTGTGAGGCGCTCAAGGCCGGCGTCACCATCGACTACCCTGGCTCATGCAAGACCCACTCCGAGGGCGAGATGTGCGGCGGCATCGCCGGCTTCCAGTGCAACGACGGCCTCGTCTGCCAGTACCCCGACGGCTCCTGCAACTGGGCCGACGCCGCCGGCGTGTGCGTGACCCCGCCCGGCGCCTGCATCCAGCTCTACGATCCGGTCTGCGGCTGCGACGGCAAGACCTACGGCAACGCGTGCTTCGCGCTCATGGCCGGCGTCACCATCGACAGGCAGGGCGAGTGCGCGCCGACGGGCCAGGGCGAGGGCGAGACCTGCGGCGGCATCGCAGCGCTCCAGTGTCAGGACGGTCTCGTCTGCCAGTACCCGGCCGGCACCTGCAACTGGGGCGACCCCTCCGGGCAGTGCGTGATCCGGCACGCCTGCGCCCAGCTCTACGATCCGGTGTGCGGCTGCGACGGCCACACCTACAGCAACGCCTGCATGGCGCTCCAGGCCGGCGCCCGCGTCGACCACGTCGGCGGCTGCTAGCTCCCTCGCCCTCTCGCCCCCGCACGTCCAACCCCAGCCCCCATGTAGACGGGGCTGAAGCCCATCGGGAACGGGCTCCGCAAGTGCGCCGTGCTACGATGCCGCCATGGGTCACCTCGGCCACGTCGAACACCTCCGGGACGAGCACCGCGCCCTCGCCCGCCGGCTGAGCGCCGCCCCCATGGCGCTGCCCGAGCCGCGCGACCCGCGCGCCTGGGACGGCTGGCGCGAGATCCTCGAGATCCTCTACTCGCCCGACGAGGCCGCGCTCGCCGCGCGCCTCCCGCTCAAGCCCACGTCGCTCGAGCAGCTGGCCGCCAGCCTCGGCCTCCCCGCCGCCGAGCTCGCGCCGCGGCTCGAGGCCATGTGCGAGAAGGGCATCGTGATGGACCTGCGCAACGCCCAGACCGGCAGCGTGAAGTTCCTGCTCGCGCCGCCCCTCGGCGGGTTCTTCGAGTTCTCCCTGATGCGGGCGCACGACGCCATCCCCCAGCAGCGCATGGCCGAGGCGCTCGCGGCCTACTGCGACGGCGACGAGGCCTTCGCCCGCGAGGTGTTCGACCGCGACACCGTGATCGGCCGCGCGGTGGTCCACGAGACCGCCCTCGAGGACGAGACCCCGGACGTCCTCGCCTGGGAGCGCGCCACCTCGCTGCTGGAGGACGCGCGGGCCATCGCGGTCTCGCTCTGCTACTGCCGCCACGCCGCGTCGCACCTGGGCCAGGCCTGCGACGCGCCGGCCCGGAACTGCTTCACCCTGAACGGCGGCGCCGACTTCGTGGTCCGCCGCGGCTTCGGCCGGGCCGCCGAGCGGACCGAGGCGCTGGAGCTGTTGCACCAGGCGCGCGCGGCCGGCCTGATGCAGATCGCCGACAACGTGCAGCGCCGGCCCGCCTACCTCTGCAACTGCTGCGGCTGCTGCTGCCACCAGCTCCGCGCCATCAACCGCTTCGGTCTCGACGCCGTCAACCACAGCGGCTTCCTGCCCCACTGCGACGAGACGGCCTGCAAGGGGTGCGGCCGCTGCGCCCGCGCCTGCCCCATCGCGGCCATCGGCATGGAGCCGCGCCACGCCGCGGGCTCGCGCCGCAACCGCCTCTTCCCGTCCGTGGCGAAGGACCGCTGCCTGGGGTGCGGCGTCTGCGCCGACAGCTGCCGCAACCACGCCCTCGGCATGCGGCGCGAGGGGGAGCGCCCGTCCGTGCCGGCCAACGGCATGGAGCGCGTGGTGCGCATGTCCCTCGAGCGCGGGCTCCTGAGCCAGCTCGTCTTCGACGAAGGGGGCAGCCGCGGCCACCGCTTCCTCGGGCGGCTGGTCGACGCCCTCGCCACGCTGCCGCCGGTGCAGCAGGCCCTGGCCACCGAGCAGCTCCGCTCGCGCTTCGTGCGCTTCGCCCTCGGCCGGAGCCGGCATGCGCGCTAGGCCGCGCACCCGGCCGCTCGTGCTCGGGCTCCTGCTCCGCGCGGGCGGCGTCGCGCACGCGGCGCCCGCGCCCGACTTCGCGAAGCAGCTGCCGCTCGAGGTCAGCGGGTGGAAGCGACCGGCCCGGCCCCAGGTCTACGACGCGAGCAACCTGTACGAGTACCTCGACGGCGGCGCGGAGCTCTACATCAGCTTCGGCGTGCGGCGCGTGCTGGCATTCTTCTACGAGAAGGGGAAGGACCGCGAGATCAAGGTGGACGTCTTCGACATGGGCACCAGCCACAACGCCTTCGGCATCTTCGCCCACGGGCGGGAGCGCATCGAGACGGAGGTGGGCCAGGGGTCGGAGTACTCGGCCGGGCTGCTGACCTTCTGGAAGGACCGGTACTACGTCTCGGTCCTGGGCTACCCCGAGACCGAGGAGTCGCGGGCCGTCGTCCGCGCCCTCGGCCGGGCCGTGGCCGCCCTCGTCCCCCGCAACGGTCCCCTGCCCCCCCTCGTGGGGCTCCTGCCCCGGCCCCACCTGGTGCCGGCGAGCGTGCGCTACTTCCGCCACCACGTGTGGCTCAACAGCGCCTGCTTCGTCGCGCCCGACAACCTCCTCGGCATCGGCAAGGGCACCGAGGCCGTCCTCGCCCGCTACGCGCCGCCGGGGGGCAAGCACGTGCTGGTCCTCGTCGAGTACGCGGACGCGAAGGCGGCCGCGTCGGCGCGGCGGACGTTCGCCGCGCGCTACCTGGGCAGTCCCGCCGCCGGCGTGACCAGGGTCAAGGAACGCTTCGCCGGGATCCGCATCGTGGGCCGGCGCGCCGTGGTGGTCCTCGACGCGCCCAGCCGAGCCGTCGCCGAGCAGGCCCTGGGCGCCGCGGCCGGTGTCATCCAGCAAAGCAAGTGAGGAGCCATGAAGGAAGCCGGTATCGGTCGCCGTGAGTTCTGCGTTTCAGTTGCCACCGTCGGTGGTGCGCTCGCCCTTCACCTGCCAGGGCGGCTGCTGGCCGCGCCGGCCGGCAAGTCGAGGGTCGTCCTCGTGCGCAACGTCGACGTGCTCGACGCCTACGGCAAGCCCAAGGAGGCGGTGCTGGAGCAGATGATGGCCCAGGCGCTCACGGCGCTCACGGGCCAGCGCACCGCGCGCGAGGCCTGGCAGAGCCTCCTCGGGCCCGGCGACGTGGTCGGCATCAAGAGCAACGAGTGGAAGTACATCCCGACGACGACGCAGCTCGAGCACGTGCTGAAGCGCGGCGTCCAGAGCGCCGGCGTGCCGGAGGCGAGCATCGGCATCGACGACCGCGGCGTGCTGAAGCACCCGATCTTCCAGCGGGCCACCGCCCTCGTCAACGCCCGGCCGATGCGCGCGCACCACTGGTCGGGCGTGGGCTCGCTCATCAAGAACTACATCATGTTCGTGCCCGACCCGCCCAGCTACCACGGCGACTCGTGCGCCGACCTGGGCAAGCTCTGGCACCTGCCGATCGTCAAGGGGAAGACCCGCCTCAACGTGCTCTCGATGCTGACCCCGCAGTTCCACGGCGTCGGCCCGCACTCGTTCAACCCCAAGTACGTGTGGCGCTACCACGGCCTGCTCGTGGGCGTCGACCCGGTGGCCGTGGACAGCGTCGGCCTGCGCATCATCCTGGCCAGGCGCCGCGCGCACTTCGGCGACGACCGCCCCCTGCCCGTGCCGGCCCACCACATCCAGTACGCCGACACGCGCTGGCACCTCGGCACCGCCGACCCCGCGAAGATCGAGCTCGTGAAGCTCGGCTACGCCAAGGACCTGCTGCTGTAGGCCGGGCTACTTGCTGATCACCGGCTGCAGGTTGGCGCGCGTCGCGAACGCGAGCGCGTCCGCCGTGGAGCCGTTGACCAGGTGGAAGACCCAGGTCGGCGGCGCGACCGGATCGGCGGTCTCGTCGCGGAACTGCACGACCTTCTCCGCGACCGGGATGCGCGGGGCGATCATCACCGTGCGGTTGTCGCGGATCACCCACCAGCCGCCGCCCAGGCCGACGAGGCCGTTGACGGCCGGCAGGTACACGTCGGCCGCGCCCGAGTGGTAGTCGTCGTCCGGGTGGAAGGAGAACTCGGAGAGCGCGTGCTCCACCACCAGGTCCTCGGCGAGGCCGGGCGTGTAGACCAGCGCGTCCACCTCCCGCGGGAAGCTGACCGTCACCTGGCAGCTGTCGACGTCCTGCGCCGTGGGATCGGCGCCGGGGCCGAAGGTCACGTGCAGCTCGTACGCGCCGCTGGCGCGGTCGTACCAGTGCACCTCGGTCGTCCGCGTGGGTGCGTCGACCGTGACCGTCATCGGCGCGTCGACCTCCGGGAGCGGGTCGGGCTGCGGCAGCTCGTCCGCCCGCTCCGCCGTGCCCGCGGCCAGGTCCACGCTGGCGTGGGGCCAGCCGAGCTGGGCGGTGAGGCTCGCGAACAGCCCGTCCGCGGCCGCCTGGGCCGCGGCGGTGTTCGTCACCCCGTAGTTGAACTCCCCCTGCCAGGGAGTGATGCCGGTCGCGTCCGACACCTCGGCCTTGAGCAGGGCACGCCACCCCTCGGCCAGCCGGCCTCGCGCGGCGGTCACGTCCAGCCCGGCGGCGGCGGCGCTCGCCAGCAGCACCTCGGCTGCCGCCAGATCGCGGCTCGCGCTCCAGGTGCGCGTGCGGACGTAGTTGTCGCGCTCGTGGTAGTTCCACTCGAAGCGGCTGCGCCCGCCGAGCCACAGGTGGATGGCCTCGGTCGGCCTGTGCGCGGTGTCGGCGTTCCTGGGCATCGTCATCGGCGCCGGGCTGAGCCCGGTGCTCGTCGAGGCCTACGGCTTCACGACCATGCACCTGATCTACGGCGTGGTGACGGCCACCTCGGCGGTGACGTTCGTGGCGCTCTGCCGCGAGCACCCGCCGACTCCGGCGAGCGAGGCCGGCCAGGAGGAGCGGGCGCTCATGCTCGACGGGCTCAAGCTCATCCTGCGCTGCCGCGACTTCTACCTCCTCACCGTCGCGCTGTTCCTCGGCGGCGGCATCTTCAACGGCATCTCGATCTGGGTGGAGAGCATCGTGCGGCCGCGCGGCCTGGGGACGACGCAGGCGGGCACCCTCGCGGCGCTGATGATGGTCGGCGGCATCGTGGGCGCCATCGTGCTCCCGCTCGTCTCCGATCGCTGGCGCCGACGCAAGGCGGTGCTGCTGCTCTCCTCGGCGTGCTCGGTGCTTCCGCTGCTGGGGCTCACCTTCGCGCACGGGCTCGCCCCGCTCCTGGTGTGCTTCTTCCTCGTCGGCTTCCTCGTCACGGGGCTGGCGCCGATCGCGTACCAGTATGGCGCCGAGATCACCCAGCCGGCACCCGAGGGCACCTCCAACGGCCTCTACGCGCTGGCCGGACAGATCTCGGTCGTCTTCATCTACGGCATGGGGTGGGTCAACGCGACCTTCCACTCCTTCGTGCCGTCGCTGCTGGCCTCAGCCGTGCTGATGGCCGTCACCGCCGTGATCTTCGCCCTCGTCCGGGAGTCACCGCGGATGCTGGCGGCGCGGCTGCCCGGCGGCGGCGCGTAGCCGCGCTACTCCAGCAGGTACACCGCCACGTCGTCGACGAGGAAGCAGTCGCCGGTGCGGGCGTCGTGGTTGCCGACGAACACGGCCATCGCGTACGAGTTGGCCGCGATCAGGTGGGTCACCTCGAGGTACTGCCACGTCTCGGTGAGCAGCAGGGGCTCGCTGATGTCGTGGTCGGCGTTGGGGTAGTCGGGCGCGTCCCACTCGCGGAGCGTCAAGGTCACCTGCTGCCCGGGCGCGACCCCCGGCGACGACCGCACCCAGGCGCGGGCCCGGTAGACCTGGCCCGCGAGCGGCGCCGACATGGCCGCGATCCTGCCACGCGCGCCGGGCGAAGTCACCGCCCGACCGGTAGAGCGCGCCCGCGTCGGCGCGCCCGCGTCGGCGTTGTGCGCGTCCCGTCCCTCGCCTATGATCCGATGAACGCGCTTGCGCCTCCTTCGCCGAGCGCCGCAAGCAGCCGGGGGTACGGGAGATGCCCGCGTCGCCATGGATGCTGCGGTCGGTCCTGCCCGCGGCGAGCACCGTCGGGGCATGGACGGCGCGGAGCGCCGCCCTCGCCCTGGCGGTCGTGCTCGGGACCGGCTGCGGCGGCGACGACGGGGAGGGCCCCGCGGTTCGCGAGGACGCGGCCTACGAGCTGTCCATCTCCCTGGAGGGCAGCCTGCAGAACCCGGCCTTCTCGCCGGATGGCACCGCCATCGTCTTCACGCGGTTCCGGGGCGGGTACAACGTGGGGCCCGCGGACCTCTACGTCTACGAGCTGGCGAGCGGGACGCTCCGCGAGTCGGTGGCCGACGGCAGCGACAACGTGAACCTCCCCGGGTCGGCCTGGAGCCCCGCGACCGGGCAGATCGTGTTCTCCTCGTCGCGGGAGCCCCACGACGAGATCTACGTGATCGACGCCGCGGGCGGGCCCGGGGACGAGGTGAGGGTCACTGGCCGGGCGGACCACGTCGCGTACGAGCCGAGCCTGTCGCCGGACGGGCTCGCCGTGGTCTTCGAGTCGCATGCCGTCGACGTGGAGGACAACGGGGTGATCATGGTAGTGCGGCTGGACGGCACGGGCGGGTACCGGGCGCTGACCGCGGCCGGGGACGACTGTCGGCAGCCCAACTGGTCGCCGGCGGGCGACACCATCGTGTACCAGCGGCGCACGGGCTCCGCGTGGGAGCTGTGGCGCGTGGCGCCGGACGGTAGCGACCCCGCGCGCATCGCGGCGGGAGCGGGGGACCAGACCGACGCCAGCTTCGACGGGGCGGGCGCATGGATCGTCTTCAGCGGCAACGGTGGAGTCCTGGACCTCGCCAACGTCTTCGCGGTACCCCTCGGGGGCGGCACGCCAGTCCAGTTGACCCGGTCCAGTGGCTACGACGGCGCCCCGTCCGTCTCCCCTGGGGGCGACCGGCTCGCCTTCGAGGCCTGTGCGGGTGACCCCGACGGGTCCGCGGGCACGCGGCTGTGGCTGCTCGAGCTCCCGGCCTGGCCGCCCGGCCAGTGAGACGCGCTCGACCCCCATTGGCCGCCCACGCTTCGGACCCGCGGCCTGCCCGACCCGTGGTATCGTCGACGAGGCACGCTCGCAGCGGAGCGGGCCGGGGGAGGTGCCGAATGCCCGCGGATCGCCCGACTCAAGGCACGAACAGCCAGCGGCGCGTCCGGCGCTCACTCGCAGCTCTCGGCCTCGTGGCGGCGCTGGTCTCGCCTGCATCAGCCGGGGCCAACGGGGTGTCCGACGTGGCGGGTCTGCTGCTGCTCGAGTGACCGGGCCCCGGGGCACCCACCGCCGCCTGTACTCTCACGGCAGCATGCGGCGCGGCGTGCGGTACGATAGAATACGTTCGACTGGCCCCGACGGAGGGCACCGACATGCCGATCGACTTCGCGAAGATTCAAGAGATCGCCCGCTCGTCTCTGATGCCGGACTTCTTCGCCGTCCGCATCGACGAGGAGGGGCTCTTCGACGGGCTGAAGCAGCTGATCGCGAAGATCAAGCTCGCAACGCCGCACCCCCAGCTCGATCGGATCAAGCAGATGAGCGCCGGAGCGTCGAGCGCGACCGCGTTCATCGAGGCGATCAAGCGGGAGAACCTGTTCACGACCCTGCGGGAGATCCTCACCAGGATCCAGGTCCCGCAGTAGGCGGGGCGCCCGGCCGACTCGCGCCACCCCCGCGCTACCGCCCGTTCGCGCCCACCCCGCGCTCTACATGGGCGCGGTCGGCGTGCAGGTGTTTGTCTTCGAGCGGTGGGCTCGCGGGCGCTGGGTCGAGCGCGTCTCCCCCTATCTGCACGGGCTACTCGGGATGGCGGGCTGGACCTACTACGACGAGGGGCTCCGCTCGGGGGCATTCGGTCCGGTGCTGCTATTGGGCACCGGCGTCGACGTGCGGCTGTGGCCCTGGCTCGCGCTGCGGGCCGAGGCCGAAACGTCCATACCCCACATCGGCATCTGGCTCTGGCGCTTCTCGTGCGGGCTGGTCTTCCGCTTCGGCGGGACTGAGCCATACGTAGCTCAGCGCTGAGGTCACCTTGCCGTCCACGAAGTGGAGGGGCTACCCTGGACGTGAAGGGCGGCAGAATGGGCGGACGGCTCGGGGTGCTCGTCGTCGTGGTCGCTGCTCTCGGATGCGGTTCCAGGGCGGCGCACCAGGATGTGGCCGATGGCGGCCAGGTAGCGGATGCCGCTCCGCAGTGGGATGCCGCTCCGCAGTGCGTGGAAGCCCTTGAGGTGTGCGAGGGGCCGGCGGGCACGTGCTGTGATACTGGCTACGGCTGCTGCGCCGTCGCGAAGTTCGTCGACATGTGGGGATGCGTGCGCGCGGGCGACGGAGGCTGCCCGACGAACGTGTGCACCTCGTTCCAGTTCTGCCCGGAAGACTCCTGGTGCACTTGGTCGGCACCCCTGCCGGTGGCGCCGTCGAACAACTGTTCGTCATCGGGGTACGGTGGCGGTGTCGTCGACTGCAAAGACGACTGCCCTGCTGAGGCTCGTTGCGGGGACGAGTGCTGCGGCGCGAACATGCGTTGCGGAACTCTGAACGGCGGCTATCCCTGCTGCATGGTTGGCTTCGCGGACGCCGGCACCGATGGCCCACCCGACGCCGCACCGGCCGACGGCCCCGCCGACGCCGGGCCGGACTGAGGGGGCGTGGGATGGTCGGCCGGCTCGGGGCGCTCGTCGTAGTAGTCGCCGCGCTCATTCTGTGTTCGTGCGCGGAGGACGGGAAGCAACTTAGGTGTGGCCCCGACGCCGGCCGGTGCCCAGAGTCGCAGAGTTGCCTGTGGGCCGAAGGACAGGGGGGCGGCGAGGACCGCTGCGTCTACGTCTGCACGACTTCCGCCGACTGCCCCGATGGGAAGGTCTGTACCGGGCATGGTGCCCCATGCAGCGTCTGCATGCTCGTGATCCCCTACTGCGAGTAGGACGCCGCAGGGGAAGTTTCCGTCCCGCGGGCTCTGGTGCCTGCCGTCGCGTCGCCCCCCCCCCTGACGCGGTGGTGGAGCCGGGGCCCGCACTGTTGATGCGCGCGGGCGACCTTCGTCAGAGTTGACCGGGGCGGCCTGCGGGGCGGAGACTCGGTCTGAGGAGGTGCGCATGAGTAGCAAGCTCCGCATGGTCATGTACGCGCTGGCGGGAGTGTGCGGCGGTGTCGTCTTGGTGCTGTCGTGCGATTCTGGACCGGGACCGGCGAATGCTCAGTCCGACGCGGGAGGCGGGGGTGCTTGCGGCACCTGCGTCGTGGAGGGCCCCATCGCAGTCCAGGGCACCGTGGCGGTGCAAGGACCTGTCACTGTGCAGGACCCCATAAGGACAAAGACCCCTGATGCTGATGTCGACCAGTTGCAGCGTGGCGTGACGGTGCCTTCCCGCTTCAGCGCCAAGCAACTCCTGGAGGGGCCGTTCGTCCTGACCGACGCGCACACGCAGAGCGCCGAGACGTTTGTGTTCCACGTGATACCGGTCGGGGGCAACTGCGTCGGCTTCAACAGCCTGGGGTCTGGTGATGCGAAGGTCCTTGCGCTCGTGCACACGGCGACGAGCACGAGTGGAACCGCCGTCGCCAATCCAATCCACGGGGCACGGCTCCCGGTCAAGTCCGGCGAGGTGCTGTGCGTCGTCAGTTCCGATTCCAATGGCGCCGCTGCTGTCTACTGGGCCGGGTTTGTCCCGTACTGACGGGTCTTCGTTGTCGGCCCCGCCGTCGCCCCGGGGCGGACTGAGGGTACGCCCGCTGCGCCCGTCGCCGTCGCCCGTGTACCCCTCGGGGTTGTCCAGGGCGCTCGCCCGGGGCTACTCTGGGGGCAGGGGTGACGGATGCGGGCTCGGCTCGGGGTGCTCGTCGCCGTAGTCGTTGCGCTTGGCTGCGCGATGGCAGCGGCCCCCATGCTCGTGGCGACGGGCTGTAGCCGCGCGCCGAACCAAGCGGCGGAGAGCCTCGAACGGCCGCTCATTGCCACGCAGCAGGCCAAGCTCCTCGCGAGCGACGGCGCAATGAGCGACAAGCTCAGCTCGTCCGTGTCGGTCTCCGGGGACACGGCAGTGGTCGGCGCCTATGATGAGAACTACCGTGGCGCCGCGTATGTCTTCGTCCGCAGCGGCGCGACGTGGATCCAGCAGGCCAAGCTGCTCCCCAGCGACAGCGCGGCAGGCGACCGCTTCGGCTGGTCAGTCTCGGTCTCGGGGGACACGGCGGTGGTCGGCGCGTACGCGAAGAACACCGTCACCGGCGCCGCGTACGTCTTCGTGAAGAGCGGCACCACGTGGACCGAGCAGGCCAAGCTGCTCGCGAGCGACGGCGCCAAAGGCGACGGCCTAGGCGAATCGGTGTCGGTCGCGGGGGACACGGCGGTGGTCGGCGCCTACGGGAAGAACATCGTTACCGGCGCCGCGTATGTCTTCGTCCGCAGCGGCGCGACGTGGACCGAACAGGCCACGCTGCTCCCCAGCGACGGCGCGATAAGCGACAACTTCGGCTGGTCAGCGTCAGTTTCGGGGGACACGGCGGTGGTCGGGGCCTACGAGAAGGACCACGGCACCGGCGCCGCGTACGTCTTCGTTCGCGGCGGCGCGACGTGGACACAGCAGTCCAGGCTGCTCCCCGGTGATGGCGCCGCGTACGACCAATTCGGCTACTCGGTGTCGATCTCCGGGGACACGGGGCTGGTGGGCGCTTACGGGAAGAACAGCGCCACCGGTGCTGCGTACGTCTTCGTCCGGAGCGGCACCTCGTGGACGCAGCAAGCCAAGCTCCTCGCCAGCGATGGCGGCGTAGACGACTGGTTCGGCTACTCGGTGTCGGTCTCCGGGGACACGGCGGTAGTCGGTGCCTGGCACGCGAACTCCTGGGCTGGCGCCGCGTACGTTTTCGTCGGCAGTGGCGCCGCGTGGTCCCAGCCGGCCAGGCTTCTTGCCAGTGACGGCGACGCGAGCGACCGCTTCGGCTACTCCGTGTCGGCTTCGGGGGACACGGCGGTAGTCGGCGCCATGTGCGCGCCCCGGGACTTCTTGACCGGCTGCGGTCCGGGAGCCGCGTACGTCTTCGTCATCACCAAGGGGGCCAACGGCGATCCGTGCACGACCGCGGCCGAATGCCAGTCGGGCTTTTGCGTAGACGGCACCTGCTGCGCCGACTCCTGCACGACGCCCTGCATGTCTTGCGCGAACGCGAGCGGCACGTGCACTTCCTTCATTGTCGCCGGCCAGCCCGACCCCGCGTCGTCGCCTCCCTGCGTGGCCCCGAGTGCGTGCGACGGCGCAGGCAACTGTGTCGCCCCACAGACCGATGCCGGGCAGGATTCGGCGCATCCAGATGCACAGGAGGACTCCGCTGCGGGACCGGATTCTGGAGGCGATTCGCAAGCCCCCGCAGATGGCCCGCCCGACAGCGCCCTCCAGAGCGACGGTGGCCAGGCCCTAGTCATTGCGACCTGCGGCGGCTGTGCAGCCAGCACGGGGCCAGATGGTCCAAGGCAAGCGTTGGCGCCCCTCGTCTTGTGGTTCGTCGCACTACCACGGAGGCGCCGCAGGTGAGGGCATACCCTGGACGTGAGGCCAGCACGATGCGCGTCCGACTCGGGATGCTCGTCGTCGTCGCGGTCGCGATGCTCGGGTGCGGCTCATCAGCGAGAAGCGCTGGCGACGCGGGTAATCACCGCGACGCCCCGGCCGACGCTCACCGCGACGCGGACACTGACGGGCTCCACTGCATCCCCGAACTGATGTGCGAGATGCTCCCTCCGTGCCATCTACTGCGATGTTGCCGGTGCGAGTGCTACCCGTGCTCTCCTTACAACCTACATTCCGCACCAACGGGGGTCCGTTCTGGGGGATTTCCGCTCCAGAGAATGCCAAGCGGGGTGAGGAGTTAGGCTACTGGTAGCGCAGCGCTCTCAGGTCTCTTACCGCCACGAGGATCTGCTTCTCGCGTTGAT
>JACRCY010000535.1 GCA_016218785.1 Deltaproteobacteria bacterium | reverse complement strand
GGGGTGCCTACCACGACGTGGTGGTGCCGCTGTTCGCGCGCTGGGGCGAGCGCGACCGGCACCGGACGATGGTGCTGTCGGGGTACTACGCGCGGGACGCGGCGGCGTACGACCTCGGCCTGGCGCCGCTGTTCTTCCACGGGCGCCACACCGACGGGAGCCACTACACGCACCTGGCGCCGCTGATCTGGCACTGGGGGGATCGGAACGAGGAGCGCACCCTGGCGCTGCCACTGTACTTCGGCGGGCGGGACCGACGGCGGGGTGCCTACCACGACGTGGTGATGCCGCTGTTCGCGCGCTGGGGCGAGCGCGACCGGCACCGGACGATGGTGCTGTCGGGGTACTACGCGCGGGACGCAACGGGCTACGACGTGGGGCTGGCGCCGCTGTTCTTCCATGGACGCCGCAGCGACGGCAGCCAGTACACACACCTCGCGCCGCTGTTCTGGCACGGGCGCCGCGCCGACGGGAGCCACTACACGCACCTGGCGCCGCTGGTGTGGCACTGGGGGAGCCGGAACGAGGAGGGAACCGTGGTCGTCCCGTTCTACGTCGGCTTCCGGAGCGATGACCGGTATCGACGCGCCGTGACGCCCCTCTTCTATCAGTGGGGCGACAGGCGAGTGCGCAAGAGCCTGCTCTTTCCGATCGCCTACTTGGCGCGCGAGGGCGCGAGCAGCCTGTTCCTGTCGCCGCTGGTGGTCGCGCACTTCGATGCGGTCGAACAGACGCAGCGGATGGTGGTGTTCCCGCTCTACTGGCGCTTCGCGACTCGCGACTCCTCCGTCAACGTGGGCTTTCCCCTGTGGTGGGATTTCCGCTACCGTCGCCGCGGCTCGCGGCTCTCGATCCTGTTCCCGTTAGGCTTCCGCTACGACCGGCGCGACGAGACGACCACGATGTTCCTGAACGTGGTCTACACGCGCGGCAAGGAGGGCTTCCCCGACGCGTGGAGCTTCCACCTGTTCCCGCTCTTCGACCTGGCCAGCTACAACCGCGACCACTTCAAGTGGCAGGTGTTGATGGGCATGGTCGGGCGCGAGCGGCAGGGACGGCAGGCGCGGTGGCGCATCGTGTACGTGTGGACCGACCCGTCGTAGGCCGGGGGGCCCCGGCCGACGGGGTCGCGGCGTGGCGGGCGCTGGTCGCGGGCCGCTGGTCGCTCGTCGACCACTTCGACCACGACGGCCGCCGCTTCCTCGTCGCCCGCCGCAACGACCCCCGCGTTCGTGCCCCGGTCGCCCTGACGCTGCGGGAGCGCCAGGTCGCCGGCTACGCTTGCCTCGGCCACTCCAACAAGCTCATCGCCTACGAGCTCGGGCTCTCGCCCACGACCATCGCCACCCACCTCGAGCGTGCCGCCCGGAAGCTCGGCGTGGCGTCGCGGCCGGAGCTCATCCGCGCATGCGCCGAGCTGGTGGTGGAGACGTCGGTCGCGCCCCCGCCGGCCGCCGAGTAGCGCTGGCGCCCCTCCAGCGCCCGTTGTCGTCGAATTGACCATGGAAGCGTGGCCGCTGGTGCGGCGACACTGAGGGTGCCCACGGGCTGGGCGACCACGTGCGACCCGCCCGCGCCCTGGCCTCACGGAGGAAAGGGGGGCTCCATGACGAGATGGCCCAGACGAGCCGGAGCACGCGGGCACGCTCGGGTCGATCTTCCCCCTCGCCGGGCTGGCCCTCATGTTCGGCGCCGGGGAGAGCGCGGGGGCCATCGCGGGGGTGGTGATGCTCATCGTGGGGGTGCCGCTCCGCATCGGATCGGTGATCGCCGCGCCGCTCGTGGCCGCCCAACACAACCGCGAGCTACGCCTCAAGGCCGGGCTGATCGCCTTCGCCGCCGGCGCGCCCGCGTGGCAGGCGCCGCCGACGCCCCCCGAACGCAAGCCACAGCCGTCCGCGCGCAACGTCGTGGTGGCGGGCGTCCCAGTGCTCGCGTGGTGACGTACCCCTGCCGCGTCACCGGCCCGGGCCGCGGGTCCCGTGCCAGAAGGCGGCCAGCTCGGCGCGCGAGTTGATGCCGAGCTTGCGGTAGACGGCGGCGAGCTGGTTGGCGACCGTGCGCGTCGAGACGCCGCGCGCCGCGGCGATCTCCTGGTTCGACTTGCCGGCCACCGCGGCCGCCGCGACCTCGCGCTCCGCGAGGGTGAGGCTCCACGGACCCGGCGCCGTGACGTCGTCCGCTGCGGCCGCCGGGAAGTCGAGGACGTGGTACTCCGCGCCGTCGAGATCCCGGTGATCGCAGCGCAGTCCGTGGGGGACCGGCAGGGGCACGGGCGGGCCGGCCCGGGCGCCGCGCGCGCGGCGCCGGGTCACGGCTCGACCCCCGCCGCGGCCCCGGGCGCCGCGACCGCGAGGCCGGTGCAGATGCGGATCAGCGCCGGCCGCGAGTCGGCGCCGAGCTTCTCGGCGGCGCGCGCGAGGTGGGTCGCGATGCTGCTCGCGGAGAGCCCGAGCTCGTAGGCGATGAGCTTGTTCGCGTGGCCCAGGCACGCGTAGCCCACGACCTGGCGCTCCCGCAGCGTGAGCTCGCCGAGGGCGCGCGTGTCCGGATCGTTGCGCCGTGCCAGGAGGAAGCGGCGCCCGTCGTGATCGAAGTGATCCACGAGCGACCAGCGGCCCGCCACCAGCGCGCGCCACGCCGCCACGGCCTCGGCGGGGTCGCTCTGCCGGAGCTGACCGGCCCGCCGTCGGTCCAGCGCCGCCGCGCGCAGTGCCTCGCGACAGGCCCGCGGTTGGGCCGGCGCGGTGGCGTGCTGCACGCGGCCCTGTGGATCGAGGATCGCCTCGGTGGCGCCGGGGTCGGTGTCCGGGCTCGCGGGCACGATGAGCCGCCGCAGGCGCAGGCCGGCCGCGATGTGCGCCGCGATCCGGCCCCAGGCGACCGCGGCGCCGCGGGGCACCGGCGCGACGTGGCGCCGCGGGGCTGCCAGGACGAGGCCCGTGCCGCTCGGATCGCCCGCCGCCACGCCCAGGAGGTCGCGGAACCCGAGCTGCTCGGCGCTCGCCGCGATGAGCTCGCGGTCGCGTGGGAGGCCCCGGGTGAGGCGGCTCACGGTGAGGCACGGAGGGCCAGAGAACGCCCGCCGCGCGAGCCGCGAGCTGACCTGACCGAGGACGTGCTGCACCGCGGCCCAGGCGCCGGGATGGATGCGGGCCGACACGACCGGCCGTAGCGCTGGCGGCCGGGCGCCGGCCGGATCGAGGTCGTAGGCAAACGCGGCCACGCCCAGGCCGTCGTCGAGTGACGGCCGGGCTGCCGCGACGAGCCCCTCCATCCAGGCCTGGTCGTCCGGCGCCGGCCGGTACGCGGCCTCGATGATCCCGACCCAATCGCCCGGCTTGGTCCCCACTTCAGACCCCCTCCTATGCCCACAATCGTCGGACCTCCAACGAAGACCGGTCGACGCGACACAGGCGGCAGTTGCAGCGACCCACCATGCTACACCCCGATCCCCGTTGTCGTCCAATTGACCCTGACTTGGTTCGTGCGCCCGCTGCGCCCGGGGCCGCCAGCCACGGTCACGACGCCGCGCGCCCCGCGCCCACGCGGCAGCGGGCCGCGCCACAGGCGGGGGAACGCCGGGTTCTGGTTCCCGACGACCTTCGAGGTGAGCTTCACCTACTAGCGCCGCCGCCCGGCCGGGGCAAAGGCCCCGGGCCCTACTCCGGCTCGGCGACCACCACGCAGTTCTTGCCGCGGTGCTTGGCGTCGTACATGGCGGTGTCGGCCAGGCGCAGGAGCGCGTTCTCGCGGCGCTCCGCCTCCCCCCGCGACGCCACGTGCTCGTGGTACGAGGAGACGCCGACCGAGGCGCTGATGTTGCGCAGCCGGAGCGGCAGGCGCCCCTCCGCCGTCGGGGCCGCGAGGAAGGTGTGCGCCGCGATCCGCTGGCGCACCTCCTCGGCGGTCATGACCGCGCGCGCGGCGTCGGCGCCGGGCAGGATGATGACGAACTCGTCGCCGCCGTAGCGCGCGCAGACCGCGCCCGCCGGCGCCACGTTGACCAGCATCCCGCCCAGCTCGGTCAGGGTCCGGCTGCCGGCCAGGTGGCCGTGCATGTCGTTGATGCGCTTGAAGTCGTCGAGGTCGAGGAAGAGCAGCGCGAGGTCGGTGCCGTCGTTCTCGGCGCGCTCGATCTCCTCGTGCAGGCGGCTGTGCAGGAACCGGTCGTTGAACAGGCCGGTGAGGTCGTCGCGGCGCGCCAGCTCGCGGGCGCGGATGGCGTCGAGGGCGTTCTGGATCGACGACGAGATGTAGCCGGCGAAGATGCGCAGCAGGTTCAGGTCGCGGGGCTCGTAGGGCTGGCCGTCGAGCCGGTTGACCAGCTCGAGCACGCCGCAGATCGACTCCCCCACGATGACCGGGACGCCGATGATGCTGCGCGAGGTGAAGCCGCTCTCCTGGTCGATCTCGCCGGTGAAGTACGGGTCGGACGACAGGTCGGGAGAGACGTGGGGGGCGCCCGTCGAGTAGATCCGGCCGGCGATGCCGCGGGTCGCGGGGATGCGCTGGCCGAGCAGCTTGGCGGCGGTAGCGCCGAAGACCGCGATGAAGGTGAGGCGGTTGACCTGCGTGCCGGCGAGCTTGGCGCGCGGGTCGTCGAGGAGGATCGACCCGGCGGCCGAGGGGACGAACTCGTTGGCGCGTTCCAGGATCTCGCGCAGGTGCCCGTCGAGGCGCACCTCCCAGGCAGCGACGTCGCGCTGCCTCCGCGTGCGCATGAGGAAGCGCGAGATCTCGTCGGGGGAGAGGGTGAGGATCTCCGGCCGTGCCGCGGCCATCGGACTACGTCGTCTTCCCCTGCAGCTTGGTGCGGAAGTAGGCCAGGAGCTCGCGCTCGAGCTTCTCCGGGTCCTGCATGGGGCGCACGTCCGGCTTGTACCCCCTGAGGTGCCCCTCGATGTCCCGCTTCCAGGCCGCGAGCGCCTTGTCGTCGGTCACGATCCTGTCGGGCACGCGCCTGGCGATCTCGCGGTCGCCCAGGCCGATCACGAACCCCCGCAGGAGATCGTTGAGGTCGTCGCCCAGGAAGGCGCGCACCTCGTCGGCCTCGTTGGCGAGGCGGCCGAGGACCGCCATCTGCTCCACCGACAGGCCCTGCGGATCCTGGTCCGCGAGCAGCGCCATGGCCGCGCGCAGGACGAAGGCGTCGTCGCACAGGCCGATGACCGGTACCCAGTCGGGGACCAGGTCGAGCTGCAGGAGGAGGTAGTTCAGCGCCGCCACGGCGTGACGGCGGGCGGCCTTCGGCAGCTTCTTGTCGGTGGCGATCGCCAGGACCTCCTTGGCGTCGCGCGGGAGTGACTCCACGTACTTGCGGAACTTCACGATTGCGTCAGGCATGGACCACCTCGCGAGCGGGCCGAGCATACCCGACTGGCGGTCGTTCGCGCAACGGTGGCGCCGGGGGAGTGGACGGAGGCCCATTCCCTCGGAGCGGGCGCATGCGTTAGAGTCACCGGTGGGAGGAAGCGAGGACTGTCGTGCGAATGCGACCCGGCCTGACGTTGCTGCTGCTCGCGACCGTCGCCTGCGCGCCGAACCGGACACCTCCGGAGGGCCCCGAGCTCGCGGCCCCGGGGAGCGCCTGCGCGAAGGACGCCGACTGCGAGACCGGCTACTGCATGACGCAAGGGATCTCGGGTTTCCCCGGCGGCTACTGCACCGCCGACTGCGCGGCCGCGGCCTGCGCCACGGGGACCTGCACCTCCTGGGGCGACCTCACGGTGTGCCTCTACCCGTGCGCCGACCGGACCGAGTGCCGCGACGGCTACCAGTGCCTCGACTCGACGTGCCGGCCGCTGTGCCGGGGCGACAGCTGCGGCGCGGGTCACCAGTGCGTCGACGGGCAGTGCGAGGAGCTGCAGCTCTCCCCCGCCGGCGCCCCGTGCACCGCGAACGCGGAGTGCGAAGGGGGCCTGTGCCTCCCCACGGCCCGCGTCTGCTCGCAGCCGTGCGGCCGCTCCGCCGACTGCGCCGCCGGCCTCGTGTGCGGGCTCGATGCCTACTCCTCGGGCAGCGGCCCGGCCGACCGCTTCGCGCAGGGGTGCGTGGCCGCGCCCGGCACCACGCCCGTGGGCGGCGCCTGCACCGCCGACGCCGAGTGCCAGAGCGCCATCTGCCACTTCAACCTGTGCGTCACGCCGTGCGTCGACGCGGCCGACTGCGACCCGGGCACCGTGTGCGCGGACCACCTGCGCGTCCTGCCCGGGGACTGGCCGGTCTTCCGGGTCTGCCTGCCGTCCGCGGGGACGCTGTTCCAGGATCTCGGCGAGTCGTCCGCCGTGCTGGGGCTGCCGATCCCCTCGAACGCCGTCTCGTTCTCCATCGTCGACACGGTGACGGGCGCGGGGCTGTGGACCGGCGTCGAGAGCCTGAGCACGCCCAACATGGGGACCGATCTCTACTACCAGGTGGCCACCATCGACGACTTCTACAACAAGCTCCCCATCCGCTACTTCCCGGCGAGCGAGGCGAGCGAGATGCTGGTGCCGAACACCCCGCGCGTGTCGCTGCAGGCGGGGCTCTACATCCTGGAGAACGGCTCCTACGCCCTCGACGCGCAGGGGAACCTGCAGCGGGCCGCGGAGAAGCCGCACGTGCGCCTCTACATCAAGCTCGGCGATCCGGCCGCCCCTCCGAGCCACGGCACCCTCGGCCTGAACTTCTACTTCCTCGACCTGTCGGGCATGAGCTGCGCGCGCGCGCGGCTCAACGCCACCAACGCCCAGGCCGGCGACTTCCAGCGCACCGTCAGCACCATCCGCAGCGTCTACAACCAGGCCGGCATCACGCTCGGCACCATCACCTACCAGGACGTGAGCGGGCACCCGGAGCTCAGCACCATCGACACCTCGGGGGGCGACAGCGGCACCTCGGAGCAGCTCGACCAGCTCCTCCGACTGTCGGCCGGCCAGACCAACCCCGGCGTGAACGTCTTCGTGGTGGCGAGCCTGACGCCCGACGGCATCCTCGGCATCGCCGGCGGCATCCCGGGGGTCCACCTCCACGGCACCGCCCACAGCGGGCTCGCGGTCGGGGCCGAGACGCTCTGCTACGCGCAGTTCGAGTTCCTGGGCGAGGTCGTGGCCCACGAGGCCGGCCACACGCTCGGCCTGTTCCACAACCAGGAGCAGGACGGCCACACCGACCCCATCGACGACACCGGCACCTCCGACAGCAACCTCATGTACTGGGTGGCGAATGGCGGTACCACGCTCACCACTGGCCAGCGCTTCGTGCTGCTGCGCAGCACCCAGGTGCTCTGATGTGCGCCCTTCCTCGCACCGTCGCCGTCGTCACGCTGGTCAACCTGATCCTCGGGGGCCTCGCCGCGACCGCGGCCGCCGCGCCCACGCGCGCCCAGGTGGAACCGCTGCTGCGCGGCTACGAGCGGGCCTTCGGCCGCGCCGACCTCAAGCGCCTGGGCCCCGGCACGGAGCGCGTGCTCATGGCCATCCACGACGACCGCCAGGCCGACCCGATGGTGCGGGTGCGGGCGCTGGCCGCGCTCGGCCACGCCGAGGGGCCGGCGGTGCAGGCCTTCCTCGCGGCCGTGGTGCGGCGGCACGCGGGCGCGCGCGCGGGCCTGGGGACCCTGTTCCTGCGGCGCGCCGCGAGCGGGCTCCTCGCCGTGGGGGGAGCGGCCGCCATCGACGCGGTGACGCCGCTGCTCCTGCACCCGGCCGCCGACGTGCGCGCCGAGGTGGGGCGCGCCCTCGGGCGCACCGGCGCGCCCCGGGCCCGCGTGGCCCTCGAGCGGCGGCTGCGCGTGGAGCGGGCGCCGGTGGTGCGCGCCGTCCTCGAGCGCGAGGTGCGCCGGCTCCGGGGCCGGTAGCCCCGGGC
>JACRCY010000531.1 GCA_016218785.1 Deltaproteobacteria bacterium | reverse complement strand
GGCGCCTGCGGTCCGGGCGCCGCGATGAGCGGGCGCGCATGAGCCGGCGCGGCGTCCTGACGCGGGCGCTGGTCGCCGTGACGGTGGCGCTCGGGCTCGGGCTCGCGTGGCAGGCCCGTCGCTCCCGGGAGCCGACGGCGGCGACGACCGTCGACCGCGCCGCGACGGGCGACCGCGCCGCGACCGCGCCGCCTGAGCGCATCTACCCGACGCCGGATCCCGCGCGGACGCGCGACGCCAGCGGGCCGCAGGGCGCGGGTGCGGGCGATCCCCTGCCCGACGGGGCGTTCGTCGCGCCTCCCGCCATCGCGGCGATGCTCGGCCTGGCCCACGCCGAGGTGCGGCGCGTCCTCCGGCCGTGCCACGTGACGCGGCGGGATGCGGGCGCCAACACGACCGAGCAGGTCCGGGTGCGCTACACGCTGCTCGTCGAGCGGGGCACGGCCCGGTTCGTCGACGCGCAGATCCTCGCCGTCGACGCTGCCGAGGCCGCGCTGCCCGCCTGCGTCCTCGCGGCGCTCGGGCGTGCCCGCCTCGCGGTCACCACCAGTGACGCGAGCTACCCGGTCGAGGACACGATCCTCCTGGGGGAGCTGGCGCAAGAGCCCTGACCCCGGGTAGGCGCAGCCCTGGCCCCGGGTAGGCGCAGCGCCGGTATCAGGTGCGCGACACCTACACCCACGTAGGTGGGAGGACCGCCAATTCGGCGCAAGCCCGCGGTAACCGCGTCCGCCGAAACAGCGGCGTGATTTGCAAGGTGCTAAAAACTAAGGAGTAATTTGTGGCATACCCCCTGCAGATGGCCCCTGCCGGAGGTCGCGCACATGAGCCGGAACGCACTGATGAACGTGGTGGTCGCGATGGTGATCGTGGGCGTGGCGGGCGCCGCCAGCGCCAACAACCTCCGCAACGGCACCCGCTTCAACGGCACCCGCTTCAACAGCAGCGAGATGAACGGCACCCGCTTCAACGGCACCCGCTTCAACAGCGCGGTGCTCAACGGCACCCGTTTCAACAGCCCGATGCTCAACGGCACCCGCTTCAACAACGTGGCGCTCTCCGGCACCCTCCTCACCGGCTCCCTCATCGCCTCGCCCGACTCCACCTGCCGCTCGGTCTCCAAGGGCCACGACGAAAACGTCCAAGGGGTGCCGCTCCCCGCGAGCTGCAGCGCCTGCGCCACCATGGTCTGCGGCCTGGACTCCTACTGCTGCACCAACTGGTGGGACGGCTACTGCGTTGCCGAGGCGAACGACTGGTGCCAGATGGACAGCCGGGACCTGATCGGCGCCGAGATGACGGTCGACGTGGTCAACGCCAACGACTCCCAGACGACCAGCACCGTGAAGATCCGGTTCGACAACGTGGAGCAGTCGCCGCTGCAGGGCGACGTCTACCTCCACACGGTGAGCTACTTCAGCGCCGGCCACTACGAGTACCGCTGCAACTTCTTCGGCGGCTGCTACCTGGCGTGGGTCCCGGACCAGTGGCTCCCCATCTGCCCCTTCTCCGATCAGGACGGGCGCTACAACAAGGCCGTCGCGGTCAAGGGCGCCTGGGAGTCGCGCGAGGGGTACCAGACGTTCGTCGCCCCCAACGGGCAGGCGTACAGCGGCGGCGGCCTCATCCCGGGCACGCAGGGCTCCTCGTTCACCTTCGCCTGCACCGACGGCACCATCTCCAAGTGCGTGGAGCGCTCCGGCTACAAGCCCTGGTACGGAGCGAGCTACGACACGCTCCACCAGACCTGCGTCCGGGCCATGCGCGCCGACTACTGCGGCGACGGCCACTCCTTCACACGCCCCGGCACCGAGATCAACATCTACGACTACATGTGCATCGAGCAGGACACCGCCGGCTGGTACGGCGACGCGTCGTGGGACAAGTCGGGCGCGATCTGCTTCTCCTTCACCCCGCGCTACTCGACCGACTCAGCCGGAGCCGCCGCCATCGACTACGCCAAGAACCGTGGCGGCCGCTGCGCCATCAGCAGCATCAGCATCGATCAGTACTGCGTCCCAGGGAACGGCCTCGGCTCCTACGAGACCGTGATGAACTCGCCCCGGCAGGTGCTGATGCGCACCGAGAGCCGCTGCCTCAACGGCACCTCCTGCTACTAACCGCCGCCCCGCGCCGCATCCCCGCCTCGCAGCCGCTCCACTCAGCCAATCGCCGTTGCCGTGCCCGCTGGCCTCGCGGCCCGGCGTGGTCGCGCGCCGTCACCGCGCCGGCGCCGGCCACGTGGCGCACACGCGGAGCCCGCCGGTCAGGTCGCGCGCCGCGGGCTGCGCCGACTCGCGGTTGGTGGCCGCGTTGGTGAGGTCCCCGAAGTAGTAGGCGCCGCCGCGGACCACGACCTCCCCTTTCGCCAGGCTCGACGCCACGTACTCCCACACGTTGCCGGCCATGTCGTCGAGGCCGAAGGGGCTGCGGGAGGCCGGGTGCGCGCCGACCTCGTCGGGGCCGAGCCCCAAGGGGTTCTTGCCGTAGGTCGCGTCCGTGTTGGCGTCGTCGGGCTCGATGACGTCGCCGTGCGGGTACTCGCGGTCGTCCGCCCCGCGCGCGGCGCGCTCCCACTCGAGCTCGGTGCAGGCCCGCGCCCCGGGCACCCGGCCGCTGCGCCCGAGCCACGCCGCGTAGTCCAGGAAGTCCTCCCACGAGATCCCGGTGACCGGGAAGCGGAGCCAGTCCTGGCGCTGCCGCTGCTTCCGCTCGGCGTAAACCAGCGACTCCCCCTGACGGGCGGTGTAGGTCCGCGAGCCGGGGCGCATGGTGATCTGCCAGATCCCGCCGGCAAGCTCCTTGAGGTCGAGGCTGCCGTGCTGCCCCACGGTCGCGCGCGGCGTGCGCCGCGCCCGCTCCGCGGGCGGGAGCGCGCGCAGGTAGTCGAGCCACTCGGCGTAGGTCGTCTCGGTCCGCGCGATGAGGAAGGCCGCGGTCCGCACCTCGTGCGCGGGCACCGCGTTCAGGAAGGTGCGCCGCACCCGCTCGTCGCCGGCCGAGCCGAAGAGGAAGGGCCCGGCCGGCACGTAGACGAACCCGGCCGGCACCGCGCCGGCCGTCGGCAGATCGACGGCCAACCGCAGGCGCGCGTCACGCCGGAGCAGCACGGGGTAGCGCACCGTGGCGCGGCCGGGCGCCGCGGCGGTCACGACGTACGACCCGGGCGGCAGGACGGTGTCGGCCACCGGGGCTCCGCCCAGCTCCCGCTCCGGGACCAGCTGCCGACGGCCCCCCTTGGCGACGAACCGCTCGATGGTGACGACGGCGCCGGGCGGGCGGGTCTCGACCGCGAGCCGCGCTGGCGCGTTCCAGCGCCGCTCGCGCTCCCCGCGCGCGTCGAACAGCCGCAGCCGCTCCAGCAGCTCGTCGCGCTGCGTGTCCCGCCGATCGCGCTCGGCGAGCAGCGCGCGCTCGTAGAGCAGGTCGGCGAGGAGCGCGCGCGCCGCGGCGCGCGTCTGGTCGAGCATGAGGGCGGCCTCCAGCGGCTGGCTGGCGCGCGCGTAGGCGCGCTCGGCCTCGACGCCGCGTGCCAGGGCCTGGGCCCAGACCCCCTCGGCCGCGTCGACCTCGCGGGCGTCGAAGCGCGCGAACGCCGCGCGGCGCTGCGCCTCGGCCGCGGCCGCCGTGGCCCGCGCCCGCTCCAACAGTGCACGGCCGTCGGTGAGGTAGCCGCGCACGCGGTGATCGAGGTCGGCGCGGACCTTGAGCCGCACGCCCCCCCAGACGAGCAGCGCCAGCACCGGCACCGTCGCCAGCGCCACGATGCGGACCACCCAGCGCCAGCGCACGGCGCCGCGCGCCGCGACCAGGAACGCCGCCTCGCGTGGCGGCAGCTCCGCCACCGGCAGCGCCGCGACCTCGGCGAGCTGCCGCGGCCCCCACAGCGCGTCGCGCCGGCGTCCCAGCCGCTCCCACTCGGCCGCCGCGGCGCCGAGGCGTTCGCGGACGGCGCGCGTCCCGGCGTCGGCGTCGAGCCACCGCCGCAGCGTGGGCCACCCCTCGATGAGCGCCTCGTGCGCGATCTCGTAGACCGCGCCCTCCTCGCCCTCGCGGGCCACCACCAGCCGCCCGCGCACGAGCGCGTCCAGCACCGGGCGGACGTCGGGGTCGGCGTCGTCGAGCTCGGTCGCGGCGCGCCGGACGCGCGTGCCGTCCGCGGTCACCAGCCGGAGCAGGACGCGCCGCGGGGCCTCGCGCTGCGCGGGCGCGAGCCCGGCGATGACGCCGTCGGCGTGACGCGCCAGCGCCCCGGCCACCCCGCCGATGGCCGCGAGCGCGCTGGCCGGGATGACGGCGCCGCCCACGTCGCGCTTGTCCCACAGCTCGGCGAGCGCGAACTGCAGGAGCGGCAGGCCCCCCTCGGCCCCGGCGGCGACCAGCTCGTCCACCAGCGCCTCCGACTCGAAGCTCGTCCCCTTGGCGCGCGCCGGGCCGGCCACGGCCTCGCGGATCCCGTCGGCCGAGAGCGGCCGCAGCAGGTGGAAGGCGCGCATCACCTCGTCGCCGAGACCGGGCAGCGCGGCGAGGCGCGTGAGGAAATCGCCGCGCACCGTGGCCAGCAGCCGCAGGCCGGCCCGACCGACGGCGCAGTGGCCGAGCGTCTCGGCGATCACCGCCGCCTCCCGCGCGTCGGCGAGCGTCACCAGCTCCTCGGCCTGGTCCACGAACAGCACCACGCCGCGGCGGTCGCCGAGCTTCTGGCGCAGCGTGCGCACCAGCGCCGGGGGATCGTCGGTGACGCTGCGCGCCAGCGCCTCCTCGTCGGCGTCCAGCAGCGGCGCCAGCGCGGCGCCGAAGGCCAGCGTCGGCCGCCGGCCCGGCACCAGGGTGATCAGGGACCAGCTGCGCTCCTCGCCCAGCGCCCCCTCGAGCAGGCTCGGGAGGACGCCGGCGCGGCACAGCGACGATTTCCCGACGCCCGAGTCGCCGGCCACGAGCACGAAGGGCTCGTGCCGCAGGCGCTCGACGATGGCGCGCACCTCGGCGCCGCGGCCGAAGAACAGGGCGCGGTGCTCCGCCTCGAAGGCGTGGAGCCCGCGGTAGGGGTTGCCCTTCGGGATGGCGCCGGCGCGGGCCTCCGGGGTCAGCTGCTCGAGGGCCTCGCGCAGCTCCTCGCCCGAGGCGAAGCGCGCCGCCGGGTCGCGCCGCAGGCAGCGGTCGACGACGGCCGCGAAGGCCGGCTCGACGCCCGGCGCCGCCGCGGCCAGCGCGGGCGTCTCGCTCATGCACACCGCGGCCATGAGCTGCGGCAGGTTGGTGGCGTCGAAGGGAGTCCGACCCGCGGCCAGATAGAAGAGGAGCACCCCGAACGCGTAGACGTCGGCGCGCGCCGTGGCCGGCTCTCCCTGCCAGACCTCGGGCGCCATGTAGAGGGGCGTGCCCAGGCAGACGCCGGCCCGCGTGAGATCGGGCCGCGCGGCCGGCGGCGTCCGGCTGGCGCGCGCGGCGCCGGACGCCGCCGCCGTGGCG
>JACRCY010000532.1 GCA_016218785.1 Deltaproteobacteria bacterium | reverse complement strand
GGGATGCCCAGCGCCCGGGCCCGCTTCATCACCTTGGACAGCGGCTGGCCGTCCACCAGCTCCATGGCGAGGAAGAAGTCGCCGTCGATCTCCCCGAAGTCGAACACCTGGGCGATGTTCCCGTGCGACAGCCCCATGGCGATGCGGGCCTCGTTGGTGAACATGTTGATGAAGGCGCGGTTGGCGGCGTAGTGGGGGAGGATCTTCTTGATCACCACCTGCCTTGAGACGCCGGCGGCGGGCGCGTAGCGGGCCCTGAAGATCTCGGCCATGCCTCCGGCCGCGATGCGATCGAGCAGCTCGTACTTCCCGAACTGGGTGTCGGACGCCGAGGACAACTCGTTCTTCCCTGCCGCGAGGCGAACGCACGCTAACATGACAGCCATGCGCGTACTGCTGCTGAGTGGGCTGTTGGCGACGTCGGCGTGGGCCGACGCCAAGGTGGTGCTGTTCCCCGCGGTGGGGACGACGGCGCAGGTGACGGTGTCGGGGCGGGTGCTGAAGCACGCCTCCACCGGGGGCAGCACCACCATCTCGCGGAACCTGCGGCGGCTCACCACCAGCAACTGGGAGGGCGCCGCGGTGCAGGTGCTCTTCGCCGGGAAGACGGCCACCGTGAAGTCGGGCCACGACGGGAACTTCGAGGCCACCTTCGCGGCCGAGGGGAAGCCGTTCGAGGTGGGCGTGGCGATGGTGAACGCCTCGGTGAAGGGCGCGGAGCCGGGCGTGGCGACGGTGGACGTGCTGTCGAACGACGCGCCGTTCTTCGTGGTGAGCGACTTCGACGACACGCTGGCCGTCACCGACGTGGTGAACAAGGGCAGCCTGATCAACAACGCGCTCTTGAAGGACGAGATGAGCCAGCCGCTGGTGGAGGGGATGCCGGCGTTCTACCGGTGCCTCAAGGAGGGCAAGGCGGCGCGGCCGGGCTTCGCCCTGGTGAGCGGCTCGCCGGTGCAGTACGTGGGGCGGGTGGCGAGCTTCCTCAAGCGCCACGACTTCCCCCTCTTCGGCCTGTACCTGCGGGACTTCGGGCCCAACACGCTGTCCGGGTACAAGCAGCCGATCATCCGCGCGCTGCTGAAGGCGCTGCCGCAGAAGGTGGTGCTGGTGGGGGACTCCGGCGAGCACGACCCCGAGGTGTACGGGCAGATCCGCGACGAGTTCCCCGGGCGGGTGGTGGCGGTCTACATCCGCGACGCGGGCAACTCGGGCGTCGCGACGCGCTTCAAGGACATGGTGCTGTTCAAGCACCCCTCGGAGGCGGCCCGCGACGCGGCGGGGAAGGGGCTGCTGACGAAGGCGTGCGCGGACGCGGCGTTTCCTCCCGTGGCGCCGCCGGCGCCGGCTCCCGCGGCGGATGCGGGGCAACGTCCGGAGCGTTGAGGGGCTCGACGTTCTGAGCGTTGACCCTCGAGGGACCTGGAGCAGGCCCGCCCGCGGCGCGCTGCCTGGACCCGGCGCGAGTGGTGCGGTGTCTCTCGACAAACACCGCGGCGTCAGCGACAACGGCGTCGCCGGGAGGGCCCATGAAGCGCACCCTGTTTGCCGCTCTGCTCGCCGTCGCCACCTTGTCGCCGCCCGCGCTCGCGCAGGAGGTGAAGGCTCCTCCGCCCCGCTTCGAGCCGCTGGACCGCGTGCTGCCGCCGCTGGACGCCGGCCAGGACGAGAAGGACACCATCTACGACGTGGCGCCGTTCTCGCCGTGGGCGCAGAAGGCCCCGGAGGGCGCGGTGCGGGTGGAGCTGTCGGGCGAGAAGGCCACCGCCGGGGGCGCGCCCTTCGACGTGGCGACCGCGAAGCGCGAGGTGCCGGTGGTGCTGGTGGTGAAGGGCGAGACGTTCTTCGCGCAGGCCGCGGCGCTATTGACACGGCTAGACGACGGCGGCTTCGACGTGTGGCTCGCGCACCCGGACGTGGACGGCGCGTACCAGGTGGACCTGCGCGACGAGACGCGGTTCCAGATGTGGCTCGAGGAGGCGACGCCCGGGAAGCTGCGCGTGGTGCAGCGGGCGGACGGCTTCGAGCTGCAGACGAACATGGGGAAGCTGCCGGGCCCGGACGCGAACGGGCCCAGTGTGCCCGCGCGCGGCGGGAAGATGGACCTGGCGACGCTGCAGCGGGGGCTGTCGAAGGTGAAGAGCCGCTTCACCGAGGCGCCCGACGTCTGCTTCATGCCGACCTTCGGGACGGACGTGGGAGACGTGGTGCGGGCGCTGGCGGCGAATTCCCTGTCGGCCGACGCGCCGGTGTACGCGCAGCTCTGCCTCGTCTACCCGGCCTTGCGCCCCGACGGCGGCCAGGCGCCCCCGCCGCCCCCGAAGGAGGACCCCGGCCTCGGCTGGCCGCTCGTGCTGGGCATGGGCGTGCCGGTGCTGTTCCTGGTGCTGCTGCTGCTGGCGCGGGCGCGGAAGACGCCGAAGGTGGAGTAAAGACGCGCCTTGCGGAAGTCAGGCTCGTTTCGGGACAGCGGCCACGCTGCTCGCGCGCCCGCGGCCCTACCGAGTGCCCGCCCAGCCCGTTCGCCGGTTGTTCACCATGTGAGTCGCAGTCGCTGTTGGCGCCATGCCGGGGCTGTTCGTTTGCAGGGCGGTCACGCGTATGGAAAGCGAGCCCTGGCGCGCGAGGTACATGACGCCGTCGTCGCCGAGTGCCGGTGCAACCCACCTACACGGGGCACCCAGCACCCGGCTCCAGCGCTCGTTGAGGTCCGCGTCGTACGCATGGACGGTCAGGTCGGCCGTGCTCCAGTCGGTGGAGCTGCACTCGACCGTGTAGAGAGTGCCGTCGGCGCCGAGTGCCTGCGGCGAGCCAGCGATCGTCCCGCTCTTCAACACCACACCACTGTCCACCGACAACCAGCCCGCCTGCGCTGGCGTCGGGCCCAGGCCGAGCAGGTCTCCAGACGCGTTCGAGAAAAGCAGGGGGCGAGTGCCCACAGTGGGCGTGCTCCACCGGAACTGGCCGCAGAAGTCCAGAAAGGCCGTGCGCAGCTCCCACAGCCCACTTGTCCCGATCTCGTAGCGTCCAGCACAAAGCCCGTCGTACGAGCACGCATAGGGCGCCAGTCCCGCATCCCGAGCCCCTGGGGCAGTTCCGACAGCGACGCCCGACTGGACGTCCCAGGCCGTGGCTCCAACGAAGAATGTGTCGCCGATGCCTTCGTTCAACCCTTGCGATCGACCCGTTACGCTCAGCCCAATCGACCTGCTCCAGAGCACCCCGCCATCGTCCACGTGCACAGCCCGAAGCTGACCATCCGTGGCCGCGAAGAGCAGGACTCCGCCGGGGGTCAGCAGTGGAAACGTCGAAGTCGACGTTGTTGTCTGTGGTCGCGCGAGGTTCGTGCCGAGCGCGAGCGACCACCGCACGCCTCCGTCCGGGGTGACGCTGAAGACCCTCGATGTCGTGAAGATGAAGTTCCCGCTGCTGTCGGCAAGAACGCCGCCGCCAAGCTGCGAGCTGGCGTCCAGGACCTTGCTGACGACACGCCCCGATGGGGCATCGAGCAACCACAGGGCGTTGCCTCCCAGGAGGCCAACGCGGTCGCCCGACAGCACGACGTCGCCTGCGAGCCCGAGCCACGGCAGCTGAATATCCCAAACGACCCCTGGGGCGCCGGCGTCTAGAGAAGGCGAGAGGGCTGCTGATGGACGTGCCGGAAGCTGTCCCACGCAGCGCATCGCAACGTCCCCTGCGTCAGGACTGCTTGCGTCGGTGCCACCACCCGTTCCACAGGCGGCGCAGGCGGCGCCTGCGCAAACGAGGGCCGCGCCAAGAAGTCTCATGGACAATTGCCAGCAAGCGAGCACCGGAGATTGGCCCTCAACACAATGTAGTCGTCCTGATCTCTCAACTCCGCGTTGAAGATGCCGTCCGCCGCGGGTTGGAAGGTGGGCGGTAAGCGTTCGGGTGGATCAGAAGGCGTCATGATGTCGGCCCGTGGGTGAAGAAGATATCCGAGGCGAGGGGATCGCCGCGACGCGGGGGTTCGTGATCTGCCTCGCGTCGTCCAGCCGCCCGCCGCCCGCGACGTGGTCATTGCGGAGCCGCGGGCGCTCGTCGAGAAGCTGACCGCGCGGGTGGCCGAGCTGGAGGCGAGGCTGGGGCAGAGCTCCCGGAACTCCTCGAAGCCGCCCTCGTCGGATGGGCCGGACAAGGAGCGACGGACACAGCAGCCCTCGGGCCGGAAGCCCGGCGGGCAACCGGGGCACAAGGGCCACTCCCGCGAGCTGGTGCCGCCCGAAGCCGTCACCGAGCACAAGACCGTCGTGCCCGACGCCTGCGATGCCTGCCAGGGCCCGGTGTCGTCGAGGGCTGGTGGGCCACCACCCGTGCGAGAGCAGCAGGTCGACATCCCGCCGATGAAGCCCTCGGTGTTGCAGCTCCTCTTCGAGTGGCGCTGGTGCGAGCGGTGCGAGAGGTGGGTGCGTGGCGAGCGGCCGTGCGGCCTCCCGCAAGGCGCCTTCGGGCCGAACCTGCTGGTGCTGGAGGCGTTGCTGACGGGGAAGTTCCGGCTGACGAAGCGCCTCGTCGCGAGCCTGCTGGCGGACGTCCTGAAGGTGAAGCTGTCGCCCGCCAGCGTGTGTGCCGCCGAGCAGCGGATGAGCGTCGCCCTCGCGCCAGCCGTCGAGGAGGGGCGGGAGTACATCCGAAACTCCGAGTACGCCCACCTCGACGAGACGGGGTGGGTGGAGCGCCTGCGCCGTGCCTGGCTGTGGACGGCCGTCGCCGGTGCCGTCACCGTCTTCACCGTCGCCAGGAGCCGAGGCAGCAGCATCGCCAAGGCCATCCTCGGGGAGGACTTCGTCGGCTTCCTCATTACCGACAGGTGGCTCGGCTACAACTGGGCCGACAAGTTCCTCCGGTAACTCTGCTGGGCGCACCTGAAGCGTGACTTCCAGGGCATGGTGGACCGCGGCGGCGAGGGCGCCGTCTATGGCAGAGCGCTCCTGGCCCAGCACGCGAAGATGTTCGAGTGGTGGGGCGAGGTGAACGATGGCCTCCTCTCGCGGGACGACTTCGCGGAGCGCATGGCGCGCGTCGAGACGCGCATCGAGCGGCTGCTCACGAAGGCCGCGGCCTGCTCGAAGGCGGGCAAGACGGCGGGCATGGCCCGCGAGATTCTCAAGCTCGAGGGTGGCCTCTTCGCCTTCGTCCACGTCGAGGGCATCGAGCCTACGAACAACCACGCCGCGGAGCGCGCGATTCGCCCGGCCGTCATCTACCACAAGGGCAGCTTCGGCACCTTCAGCGAGGCCGGCAGCCGCTTCGTCGAGCGCATCATGTCCGTCGTACAGTCCTGCAAGGCGCAGAACCGCAGCGTCCACCAATTCCTCGCAGACTCGCTCCACGCTCACCTGCACGAACTGCCGCTCCCGTCGCTCGTGCCCAAGAACCGTCACGTCATGCCCCTCGCCACGTAGCGGCCTGAACGCTTACCGTGAGTGGTCGGCGCGCGCGACGCCCCAGACGACTCTCTGGTTCTGGAACTCCGAGATCGGCTGGGCTGCGATGCACCCCGTCCTCGAACGGCATGGCTGGCGCTACGTCAACTGCAATGTCTGGAACAGGGGCGTCGGTCACATTGCCGGCAACGTGAACACCCAGCGCATCCGCCGGTTTCCCGTGGTCACCGAGGTGTGCGTCCAGTACGTCTTCGAGGCGCGGATCCGAGGTGTACCACTGAAGCAATGGCTGCTGAGCGAATGGCGCCGCTCCGGGCTCCCGCTGCGCCAAGCGAACGAAGCGTGCGGCGTGCGCGACGCCGCCGTTCGGAAATACTCTGACCAGACGCACCTCTGGTACTTCCCGCCCGCCGAGGCGATGGACCGCCTGGTGCGCTACGCGAACCAGCACGGCGACCCGCGAGGACGGCCCTACTTCTCGCTCGACGAACGCCATCCCATCACCGGCGCCGGCTGGAGGCGAATGCGGTCGAAGTTCAACTGTCCACACGGAGTCACGAACGTGTGGGAGAGAAGCGCCGTGCGCGGCGAAGAGCGCATCAAGCTCGAAGGCGGCCGCGCCGTGCACCTCAACCAGAAGCCCCTCGACCTGATGGAGCGCATCATCGCTGCCTCCAGCGAAATCGATGACGTCGTGTGGGAGCCCTTCGGCGGCTTGTTCTCGGCGAGCCTTGCCGCCCAACGCCGTGGCCGTCGCGCCTGTGCAGCCGAGATCGACCCCACCTACTTCCAGTTCGGGGTGCGCCGCTTCGAGCGCGAAGACCAGCAACTGCGCCTGCTCGCGAGCAACTGAGGCGCGGCACCAAAGGCGGTCACCGCCGGCGCCGCGCCTGCGCCACCAACTTCCGAAACGTGGGGATCCGGTCGTCCACCTCCATGGCGTCGGTGATCGCGCGGACCTGCGCTTCAACGGAGGCGAGGTCGAGGCGGCGGGAGCTGCTCAAGAGGCTGAGCACGTCTGCCCGGTCTCGCTCTCTCCAGGCCACCGTCTTGAGCACCAGCAGATCTTCCAGGGTGGCGACCGGCAACGTCACCCGCCCGAACTTCACCGGCGTCGCACGGGCGCAGGCGGCCTGCTCGAAGTCCACCCAGGCCAGCGAGAGGTCAATCGGCGTCCCGCTGGGCGCGTGGGTCAGCAGAAGAATGAAGCTCTGCGTCGCCAGCAACCGAAAGTCGGCGACCCGGGGCACGATCTTCGCGCGCCTCAGCGCCGCGACGAGGGCGGGCAACGGCACGGCGTCCCCGCGCACCGTGGCGTCGACGTCACGTGTCGTCCGCGCGACGCCCCGTGCCTGCACGGCCACGCCGCCGATGATCATGTAGGGCACGCGGAGCGGCGCGAGGGCTCGCCGGAGCGCCGCCAGGGCGGAGAGGAGATCGGTTGCTTTGCGCACGGCGCTGGGCCTCCCGAGTCAGTCTCGCCCACAGCGCGCGCACGCGGGCTTCTTCCTTCGCGTCCCACCCAGACTGAGGAAGCGGCCAGCCAAGCTGCTGGGCCGCCAGGCGAGTGAGCTGCGCCGAGACTCGAATCGACTTCGCGGCAGTCAGCAGCGGGCTGGCGCACGCCTCGTCGCGCAGGCGGCGGCCGATGGTCGCCCACTGCACCTTCCAACGCCGGCCCTCGCTGCGCGTCATCGGCGCGAAGACTACCATCACCGGCCACGCGACTCGCACTCCGAACCCAGGGAAACGCTGGCGCACACCCGGCCGAGCGACCGCCTGCGCAAGCACCGGGGTGCTCCTTTCCCGCGCCGTGCTCTCCTGAGCGTTCCCCCACCCGGTGGACGCGCACTCTCGACGCCCGCGACGATCCCGCTTCGCGATGCGCGCGACCGCGCTCCAGATTGCCGCCTGTGGCCGTGGTGCGTGAGGCGAGCCGCCGGGCCGTCACGGGCCGACCTCGGCGTCGAGGCTGCGCACGAGGCTCTGCCAGGCCCGCCGGAGCAACTCCAGCAGGTCCCCGCCGCGATCCTCCTCCAGCGAGCCGGGCCGCACGGCGCGCGCCGGCGTGGGCACGCCTCCGCGCGCCACGGTCGTCTCCTGCCCCTCGCCCAGCGTCACCGCCGCGCCGCTCCCCGCCACGCGCACCTCGCCCCGGTGCACGGCCACCAGCGTCTCGCCGTCCGCGCGCCGCTCCACCACGAAGACCGTCCCGCGAACCTCGATGCGCGCCTCACCCGCCGCCACCGTGAAGGGCCCCAGCCCCGGCCGCACCGAGAAGCGCGCGCGCCCGGCCTCCAGAACCGCCCACGCGCCGCCGTCCTCGAAGCGCGCGCGCGCTCCCTCCCGCAGCAGCACCCCGCGCTTGCCCGCCAGCAAGAGCGTCGAGTCGCCCCGCCGCGCCTCCACCCACGCCCCTTCCCGCACCGGCTGGCCCGCGGCCGCCACCTCGCCGTCGACGAGGAGCTCCTTCCCGGCCGTGTGCACCGTGCCCACCGGCCCGCCGCCGCGCAGCGCGATGACGCCCACCACCACGAGCGCCGCCGCCGCCGCGGCCGCCGCCAGCAGCCACCGGGGCCGCGTCC
>JACRCY010000533.1 GCA_016218785.1 Deltaproteobacteria bacterium | reverse complement strand
TCACCGCGCGCGCCACGCGCGCGCCACGAGCTATTCGCGCTGTGGCCAAGGGATGAAGAGACATGGGGTAACTGTTCGCGCAGTGACTTTCTCACCCCAAGAATCAGCCTCTCCGAGGGGGTTGACTGCCATAGGTGCCTGGTCAATTCCGGCAACTTGTAAGCGCCTCGCCTATGCAATATCGATCGCTTGCGTCGCTGGCGCGCGAAAACGGGGCAGCGCGAATAGCTCGCCTGGAAGCGCGCTTTCCCCCCGGGGCGCTTCCTGGTACTCTCCCGGGCGTCATGCGGGTGCGCGTGGCCGTCCTGCTGGTGCTGCTGTGCTTCTCCGCGGAGGCCTCCCAGCCGCGCAAGGGCACGGCGCTCATGGAGAACGACCTGCGCGCCGGCAAGAAGACGCGCATCGACGCCGCCGGCGGCGACGCGCTCGACGCCGAGATGGACGCGGTCCTGGGCCGCGCCGGCGCCAAGAGCCAGTCGTTCAGCACCAGGGAGTTGGAGACCATCGAGCAGCGGCTCCTCGGCGACCTCCGGCGCGAGCGGCCGCGCGCCACGCCGCACCTGATCGTCTTCGTCTACCCGGGCCGCATCACTCCCGAGAAGCTCAAGGTCCTGTCGGAGGTCTTCGTCGACCTCGAGATCCTCCTCGACCCGTGCGAGCGCTCGGTCTGCCGCGACGCGGTGGCGCGGCACATCGAGCTGGTGGGGCGGGCCGTGGGCAAGGCCGAGCGCCAGACGCGGATGTACACGCTCGTCTTCAAGAACCTCATCCTGCGCACCAAGGTCACCTTCCGCGACGCCGAGGTGGACGAGTTCCGCGTCCCCATGACCGAGGCGGTCAGGGCCGCGGGGCGCGCCGGCGGCGGCCGCGCCTGGCTCGACAACATGGCGAACTCGACCGCCCAGTTCGAGCCGCTGGTGGCCAAGGCCATCGCGCGCCAGGCCTCGAAGTACCGGGTGGGGCTCATCGGCGCGCCCCACGTGGGGCGGCAGGGCAACAGCGCCGACGCGGTGCTCAAGATCCGCGCCGACCGGAGCCGGCTGCAGAGCCAGGTGATCGACGGCTTCGCCGCGGCCGCCGCGGGTTTTCGGGAGAACCCGGCCTCGCCGCCCAACCTCACCCTCGAGATCCACGCCAACGTGCCCCTGAAGGGCGTCAAGGTGCAGAAGTTCAAGTGCCTGGGGCAGCCGGTGCGGGCCCTGCTCGACCGGGAGATCGACGCCTCGACCCTGTGGGCGACCTACGTGCGCGAGATCGTGCAGCAGAAGGGCGTCACCACCATGTCGTTCGACGACGACGACGACGGCAAGCCCGGCGCCGTGGCCAGCGACGCCGACGCGGTGGCGGTGCTGGCGGAGCACTTCAACCGCCTGCGCGACTGCGCCCGCGGCGAGATCGCCCGCAACCCGCGCTTCGGCGGCGCGACCATCGTCTTCCGCTGGCAGCCGCAGGGGCGCGCGACCGACGTCCAGCTGAAGGAGCCGGGACTCCGCGGCGGGCAGCTGCAGCAGTGCCTGCAGGCGGCGCTCTCGAGCCTGCGCTTCCCCAAGCACGACGGCGGGGCCAAGTCCGTCGAGTACCCGCTGCGCCTGAAGCGGTAGCGACACCGGAAAGGGGTGTGACTGATGACCTCCGACCTGACGATGACGGCCTTCCAGATGCTCCGGAGCCTGGCGTGGGCCCTGGTGGCCGCGGTTAGCTTCTCGTTCGCCATGGGGCTGGCCATCAAGGTCTTCGACTGGCTCTCGACCGACATCAACGAGTGGGAGGAGATCAAGAAGGGCAACCTCGGGGTGGCCCTCATCTTCGTCGCCATGATCCTCGCGGTCGGCCTGGTGCTGTACAAGGTGATCTGACCGGCGGGGGCGGTCGTGGCCAAGCGCTCCCGTGCCCGGAAGCCCGCGGCGGCCGCTGCTCCTGGCGGTCGCGGGCGTGGCCGCGGCCGCGCTCGGCGGGGCGCTCGCGCTCCCGGCGTCGGCGCCGGCGCCCCGCGGCTGACGCGGGCGCCGCGGTCTTGACACGGGGCCGGTCTTCGCGTAGAAGGAAAGTGGTTTTCAAAATCCCCACTACTCCATGGCCCAGCCTGCCCCCCGCGCCGCCGCCGGAGACCCCGCCCCCGCCGCGCGGCGGCGCCTGGTGCTGGTCGGCAACCCCAACGTGGGCAAGAGCGTCATCTTCGGGGCGCTGACCGGCACCTACGTCACGGTCTCCAACTACCCCGGCACCACCGTCGAGATCACGCGCGGCGGCGCCGAGGGGGCCGGGGAGCGGTGGGAGGTAGTCGACACCCCCGGCGTCAACCACCTCGTCCCCATGAGCGAGGACGAGGTGGTGACGCGGGACCTCCTGCTCGCCGAGCCCGCCGACGCGGTCGTCCAGGTGGCCGACGCCAAGAACCTGCGCCGCGGCCTGCTCCTGTCGCTCCAGCTCGCCGAGCTGGAGGTCCCCTTCGCGCTCAACCTGAACATGGTCGACGAGGCTCGCAGCCGCGGCCTCAACTTCCGCTGGCTCACCCTGGCCGCGCGCCTCGGCGTGCCCGTGAACGCCACGGTGGCGACCGAGCGCCGCGGTCTGAAGGGGCTGACGGACGCGGCCGCGGGCCTGAGGCCGCGCGCCGCTGCCGCCGCGGCGCGCCCCCCGGCCGGTGTGCGGCCGACCTACCCGCCCGAGGTCGAGGCCGCGCTCGCGCGCGTCGTGGCGCTGCTCCCGGCGGCCCACCTGTCGCGCCGCGGCCTCGCCGTGATGCTCCTGTGCGGCGACGAGAGCCTGGGCGCCTGGGTGGCGGAGCACCTCACCCCGGAGGCGCAGGCCGAAGTCGAGGCCACCCGGCGCGCGCTGGCCGCGCGCCTCGGCGGGTCGGTCTTCGCCGCCATCAACCGCTGCCGGCTCCAGCTGTGCGACGAGGTGTGCGCGGAGGTCCTGATCGCCGAGGAGGACGACGCGGAGGCGGGCGGCGGGGGCCACGGTGCCTCGGTGGCCGCACCGGTGCCGCGTCACCGTACGGCCAAGGCCCTCGGCGTGGCCGCCGCGGCCACGCTCGCCCTCACCCTCGCGATCGATGCCGCCCTCGCCGCCCTCGGTCAGGCCGGGGCCCGGCCGGCGCAGGATCCGCTCGACGCGGTCTCCCTGCCGACGGTGCTCGCGCGGGTCTTCGCGGCCGACCGCGGCCGCGGCTGGCAGCCTGGCGCGCTCGGGCTCGCCCCGCTGCTTTTCGCCGGCACCTTCGTCGTCGTGCGCCGCGCCCGCCGCCCCGCCTCGGGCACGGCGCGCCTGCTCGTGAGCGTGGCCGTCGCCTACCTCGGCTTCGCGCCGCTCTACGCGCTGCTCTGGCGTCGCGGGCACGGCGTGGCCGCGGTCACGGCCTTCGCGGTCCTCCTGCTCGTGGGCCTGGTCGTGAGCGCGCTGCTATCGCACCACCGCAACCCGGAGCTGCTCCGCCGCGCCGGGGCGCTGGCCATGCATCGCTTCGCCGGCATCCCCATGCTCGTCGGCGCGCTCTTCCTGGTCTACAAGCTGGTCGGGGTCTTCGGCGCGGGCACGCTGGTGAAGCTGCTGGAGGACGACCTCTTCGGCCGGCCTTTGGCCGCGGCCCGGGTCGCCACGCCCGGCGGGAGCGTGACCACCGTGCGCGGCGTGGGCCAGGGCGTGCACGTGACGGCCGCGACCTTCCCCGGCGGCGGCCTGCGCCTGCAGCTCCAGGACCGAGGCGCGGACGGCCGGCTCCTGGCGCACGTGCGGCCGCCGGCGTTGTACGGCGCCGGCGGGGTGCGCATCGTCTCCAGCCGCCGCCTGGCCGACGGCCGCTACGAGGTGAAGGTCACGGGCGCGGGCTCGATCGAGGTCCGCACCTGGACCGGCCAGATAAACCGCGGGCTCTACCGCCTGTTCGCCGACCACGTGCCGTCGGCCTTCGTCCGCGACCTCTTCGTCGGCCCGTACGGCGTGCTCACCATGGCGCTCACCTACGCCATCGCCATCGTCCTGCCCATCGTGGCCCTGTTCTTCATCGTCTTCTCGGTGATGGAGGACTCGGGCTACCTGCCGCGCCTCGCGGTCATGGTGAACCGGCTGTTCAAGCCGCTCGGCCTGAACGGCAAGGCCGTGCTCCCCATGATCCTCGGGCTCGGCTGCGACACCATGGCGACCCTCACGACGCGCATCCTCGAGACGCGCAAGGAGCGCCTGCTGGTGACGCTCCTCCTGGCGCTCGGCATCCCGTGCTCGGCGCAGCTGGGGGTCGTGCTCGGCATGCTCGCCGGGGTGGGGCCGGCCGCCGCCCTGTGGTGGCTGGGGGCGGTCGGCGGGACCATGCTCCTCGTCGGCTTCCTGGCGGCGCGCCTCTTGCCGGGCGCGCCCAGCGACTTCATCCAGGAGATCCCCCCGCTGCGGCGCCCCCACCTCGGCAACCTCCTCGCCAAGACCGGCGCCCGCATCTCCTGGTACCTGAAGGAGGCGGTGCCGCTGTTCGTCGTCGGCACGCTCATCCTGTTCACCCTCGATCGGATCGACGTGCTCGGCGCCATCCAGCGCGCGGGCGAGCCGCTGGTGGTGCGGTGGCTGGGGCTGCCGCGCGAGACCGCGGAGGCCTTCCTCATCGGCTTCCTGCGCCGCGACTTCGCCGCGACCAAGCTCTACGAGCTGGCGAGCCACGGCGGCCTCGACCCGATCCAGGTCGTGGTGTCGATGGTCACCATCACGCTCTTCATCCCGTGCGTGGCCAACGTCATCGTCATCGCCCGCGAGCGCGGCCTGCGGGTGGCGCTGGCCATGTTCGGCTTCATCTTCCCGGTGGCGTTCCTGGTGGGCGGCCTCGTCAATCGCCTCATGCGGGCGTGGCCCCGCGCGGGTCACGGCTGGGGCGCGCTCGTCGCGGTCGCGTTCTTTCTGTCGCTGGTGGCGGCGGTGCTGTGGCTGGTCGGCCGCTGGCGGACCGGCCCGCGCCGCGCCGAAAGGGTGCGCTGATGCCCGTCAAGCGATCGCAACGGCTCGAGGAGCTGCTCGAGCTCGTCTCCTGCCTGGCCGAGCAGGGTCCGGTGACCGCGGCGCGCGTGGCCCGGGCCGCCGAGTCCCTCGAGGCCACGGCCGCGGGTCACCTCGAGCGCCCGCAGCTGGGCGAGGTGGTCGAGCAGGCGCTCGCGGCGGGCCTCCTGCGCCGCGACGGCGACGAGGTGCGGCTCTCCGAGAGCGGCGCGGCCGAGGCGCGCCTGGTCCTGCGGCGCCACCGGCTGGCCGAGCGCCTGCTCCACGACCTCTTCGCCCTCGACCCGGCCACGGCCGAGCAACAGGCGTGCGAGTTCGAGCACATCCTGCTCCCCGAGGTGGTGGACGCGGTGTGCACGCTCCTCGGTCACCCGCCGGTCGGGCCCGACGGAACGGCGATTCCGCCGGGGCCCTGCTGCGCCGAGAAGAACCGGGTGGTGAAGCCGCTGGTGGAGTCGCTGCGCGACGTGGCCGTGGGCGCGCAGGTGCGGGTGGCCTTCATCGCCCCCGGCACCCACCAGCGCCTCGACCGGCTCGCCGCCATCGGCCTCGGCCCCGGGAGCCGGCTCCGGCTGCACCAGAAGCGGCCGGCCTACGTGATCGCGCTCGGCGAGACGACGCTCGCGCTCGACGAGGAGATCGCCGCCGAGATCTACGTGCGGCGGGAGGCGGCGCGCTAGGAGCGCCGCCGGCGGCCCCGCCTACGCGCCGTTGCCGCCGGCCTTCACGGTGCCGTTGGAGCACTGCAGCACGAGCGCCGTGATGTTGTCGACGCCGCCGGAGCGGTTGGCCGCGTCGATCAGGGAGTTGACGGCGGCCTCGAGGTCGGCCGAGCCGGCGATGATCTCGGTGATGCCGTCGTCGCGCACCATGCCCGACAGCCCGTCGGAGCAGAGCACGAAGGTGTCGCCGTCCTTGATCTCCTCGCGCTTGATGTCGACCTGGACGGTGTCGCGCATGCCCAGGGCGCGCGTGATGACGTTCTTGTGCGGGAAGTTGCGCTTCTCCTCCTCGGTCATGTCCGGCTTGGCGTCCATGTAGTCTTCGAGGAGGGAGTGGTCGCGGGTCAGCTGCTGGATCTTGCCGTCGCGCAGCCGGTAGCAGCGGCTGTCACCGACGTGGGCCACGTAGAGCTTCTCGCCGTTGAGGAGCAGGGCCACGATGGTCGTGCCCATGCCCTTGAAGCGGATGTCCTGCGCCGCGGCCTCGAAGATGCGGTAGTTCGCGAGCTTGATGCCGCAGACCATCCGGTTCTCGATGTACGAGAGCTGGCGGTCCATCTTGTAGGGCCAGGTGGCGTCCTCGTCCTTGGTCCGCAGGTAGAAC
>JACRCY010000530.1 GCA_016218785.1 Deltaproteobacteria bacterium | reverse complement strand
GTTGACTACGACTACTGCGCGACGCCGACCCTCGGCCTCGGCGAGCAGTGCATGGTGACGGTGAGCTTCTGCCCCACGGAGGCCGGGCTCCCGATCGAGTCCGCGGTGAACCTCGCGTACGCCGACGCCGAGGGACCGGTGTCACCAAACGCCAGTCGGACCATCGTCGGCGCGACGTCGGGCGGCCCGCTGTAGGGCCCCCGGGCCGCGAATTTGACCCCCGCCGGCGAGCGGCGCGAGACTGCCCGAGCCATGGCCGACATCCGACTGAAGCACTTCAAGTCCGTCCCGGGCTCCTTCTGGGGCACGCCCAAGGAGCTGTGGGGCTTCCGCCTGAAGGTCCCCGGCCGCCCGGCGGCGGCCGCCGACAAGTTCCTGCGCGCGCACGCGGACCTGCTCGGCATCGAGCAGGTGGCGACGCAACTGAGCCCCGTGCGGGTGATCGAGAGCGTCGGCGCGAGCCACGTGCTCCTCCAGCAGCAGCACCGCGGCGTCGCGGTGCACCGCGGCTACGTGACCGTCCACGTCGCGCACGGCGGCGAGGTCTTCCTCGTCAAGAACCGCGCCATCCCGCGGGAGTCCCTGCCGGGGCGGGGCGCGCAGTTCACCATCGCCGCCTCGGACGCCGGGTACCTCGCCCTCGAGTCCCTCGGCCGAGCAGCCAGGAACGCGGTCGTGCGGGCGCCGGTGCGGCGCTGGTATCCGCAGAGCAAGCGAGTGCGCGCGGCCTATCGCTTCCGCGTGGTCGCGACCAAGCCCCGCCGCGAGTGGCTCGTCTTCGTGGACGCGATGACCGGCGCGGTGCTGGAGAAGTGGGACAACGTGGCGCACGCGAACGTCGGGGCGAGAGTGTTCGACCCCAATCCGGTCACGGCGGTGCCCGACTGGCGCACGTTGCTGACGCCGAGCGGCACCCCGCGGCGGAAGCTCGACGAGGCCTACCGCACCGTCACGCTCGAAGGCCTCAAGCCGGGCACGAGGCTCGACGGCACGCGCGCCTCGACTCGCCTGACGCGCGAACGCGTCAGACGCACCGCGAAGCTCGACGAGCAGAAATCCACCGCGCCCGGCTTCCTCGAGGTGATGGCCTACTACCACGTGGACCGCGTGGTGGCCTACCTCGAGTCGCTGGGCTACCAGGGGCGGCGCGCCATCTTCACCAAGCCGGTGCCGATCAACGCCCACGGGACCGACGAGGACAACTCGTGGTACAGCCCGGAGCTCCGCGGCCTCTACTTCGGGACGGGCGGCGTCGACGACGCCGAGGACGCCGAGGTCATCGTCCACGAGCTCGGGCACGCGGTGCAGGACGCCATCTGCCCCGACTTCGGCCAGACGGCGGAGGCGGCGGCCATGGGGGAGGGGTTCGGCGACTACCTCGCCGCGAGCTGCTTCGCGTCGCGCAAGCCGCCCGCCCTGCGCGCGTGCGTGATGTCCTGGGACGCCGTCGTCGACGGCGGGGACCCGCCCTGCCAGCGACGCCTGGACGAGTGCGTCACCTACGAGAGCTTCGACCACCGCCCCGGCGCCCGCGAGCACGAGAACGGCAAGATCTGGTCCGCGACGCTGTGGGACATCTGGAACGCGGTGGGCCGCGACGTGGCCGACCGCATCATCCTCGAGAGCCACTTCCAGCTCGACGCGTTCACGAGGCTCGCGCGCGGGGCGCGCGCGAGCCTCGACGCGGACCGGAACCTCTTCGCCGGCAGCCACGTGGCGGCGCTGCGCCGGATCTTCCACGCCCGGGGGATCGGCCCGGTGGAGTGAGGCGGCGAGCGCCTGGGCCTACGGGGCGCGGCGTGGCGCGCGGTGCCGCGCGCGCCGGGTCCGGCAAACGATCGACCGTGCCGGGCGGTTGCGCCGTCGCCTGGCCGGCGTCGCACGCAGGACCTCGCCGGCCGAGGTGGCCGTGGCGGCGGCGACGATCCAGGCATCGAGGCGGCGCGCCTCGGTGCAGGCGATGAACCGCGCGCGCTCCGGTGCCGACACCCGCACGCCCCTCGCGGCGAGCACCGCGAGGATCGCGGCCGCCTTGCCTTCGGCTTTGCCCTTCGCTTCGCCCTTCGCCTCGCCCTTCGCCATGCCCTCGAAGTAGTGCTTCCGGGCCCAGTCCGAGTAGGGGTAGCCGCTGCTCTCCATGAGCGCCTCCAACCTGCGGCGCGCTGCCTCGGCCAGCGCCGCCACCACGATGTCAGCATACCGCGCCGCCCGGTCCGCGTCGAGGCGGCGCGCGGCGCGCAGCGCCGCCAGGGCGATCCGCTCGCCGCCCGGCTCGCTGCCGTGAGTGATCGCCGCGAGCGCGGCCAGCCCGGGCCGAAGCGCGGCTTCGTGCGGGTTGGCAAGCCACGGGATGACCGCTGGCCCCAGGACCAGCGGCACGAACTGGCTCGCCGGCTGGCCGCCCGTGATGGGCGCGCTCGCCCAGGCCGCGACGCGCGCGTCGGGGGCCACCACGACGAGGCACACCGGGCCGCGGAGTCGGACACGCAGTGCGGCGGCGTAGAGCGGCCAGAGGAGGCGTTTCCGCGCTCGCCGCGAGAGCTGCACCTCGACGATCAGTCCGGCCCAGGGCGCGCCCCGCGCGAGGCGGAGGATGAGGTCGGCACGGCGTTCCGGCGGCACGAGCTGGGAGAAGCCCGCCTCGTCGACTCTGGCGCTCCCACGCCGCGGTGGCCTGAGCCCCAACGTGCGCGCCGCGAGCCACGTACAAAGCCCTGGCTCCTGGCGGAGCAGGTCGACCAGCGCCTCGTGGCGGTGGGAAGGCATGTTGGGCCTCGAATGCGGTAGTGCAGTCCTCGTGCCAGCCGCAAGCGCGCGTAACCACCGCGACCACCCCGCAGCCAGCCGGCCGGATTCCCGGACGCGTCCGTGATCCCGGACGGGCGGAAGGACCGCTCGTCTGCCAGCCCCACCGGTGCTGGGCAGGGCGTCTGGGCGGGGAGACTGTCCGGCGGCCGTGAATCCTGGCCGGGAAACGCGGTCGTCGGGTACTACGCCCCCGGCTCTCCCGCGCCCAGCGTCTTGCGCACGATCTCGGCGGTGAGCAGGAGGCGGAAGCGCCCCTCCTCCAGCTGCTGCAGCGCGCCGGTGCCCCAGGGGTCGTACTCGAACGCGTTGACGACCTTGCCGAACAGCGGCCGCAGGGCGCGGGCGCCGGTGCGCGTGTGCCGGGCGGCCTGCACGGCGATGAGCTCGGCGGCCATGTCCTCCAGCTCCAGGGAGATCCCCAAGCCCTCGAAGAAGCGCCGCGAGCGCAGGAAGGGCGAGTCGACGGAGTCGAGCAGGATCTCCTTCAGGACGACCAGCGACAGCTCGGCCAGCAGCAGCACGCCGTCGAAGCGCGCGATGAACTGCGGGACCATGCCGTACTGGAAGATGTCGTCGAGCCGGAAGAAGTCGCGGAGGGAGAAGCGCGACTCGAAGCCCAGGCCCCCGTCGGCCTGGCGGACCATCACCGGCTTCAGTTTCTGGGTGCTGGTCGGCGAGATGACGCGCGCGTAGACCTGGTCGTAGAGTCCCTCGAAGGCCCCGCCGCAGATGAACATCATCCCCTGCGTGTCGATCTGGAGCGTGACCGGCTGGTCCTGGCCGTCGACGACCGCGTGGGTGCGGAACGGCACGTGGCTGCCTTCCATCAGGGTGAGCAGCCCCTGCTGGAGGACGATGCCGATGGGGTTGGGCTTCCCGGCGACCACGGCGGAGAGCTTGTCGATCTCGTCGATGCAGATCGTCGCCCGGTCCATCGCCGTCTTGAGCTCCGCCGCGGTGGCCGGATGCCCGATGATGGCGCGGGCCTGCTGCTCGACCGCCGCCAGCAGCCGGTCGGGACGGAACTCGAGCCGGTCGGGGTCGACCAGCAGGTTGGCGTTGACGATTGCCATGGAGCGAAACGGCTGGTAGTGCGGCAGCGACGCGTACAGCCGCTGGATGGCGACCATGATGGTCGTCTTCCCGGTACCCGAGTTGCCGATCAGCAGGATGTTGCCCGGCACCATGCCGGTCGTGTGCTTGTAGACGGCCAGCGCCACCTGCCGCAGCGTGTCGTCCTGCCCGAGGACGCTCTTCTGCAGCTCCTCCTGGATCCGGGCGGGGCGGATCTCCCTCGGGTCAGCCTCGGCGGCGGGAGCCTGCGCTGCGCCGCTGGGCGCTCTGTCCGGGGTGGTCATGGGTCCTCGACGGCGATGCTAGCGGCCGGTGAACTTGGGCGCCCGCTTCTGCAGGAAGGCCGCGACCCCCTCCCGCTTGTCCTCGGAGTCGCAGGCGAGCGCGTGCAGGTGGGACTCGTGGGCCAGGCCCTCGTGCAGCGTGGCGTCGGAGCCCCGCAGCACCGCCTCCTTGGCGTACTGGAGGGCGCGCTTGGGGAGGGCCGTCAGGGTGGCGGCGAGCTTCCGCGTCTCCTCGACGAGGCTCTCGGCCGGGACCACCCGGTTCACCAGCCCGATCGCCAGCGCCTCCTCGGCGGTGATCGCCTCGCCGGTGAGGATCATCTCCATGGCGCGGCCCAGGCCCACGAGCCGGCGCAGCCGCTGGGTGCCGCCCGCGCCCGGGATGACCCCGAGTTTGATCTCGGGCTGGCCGAGCCTGGCGCCCGCGGCCGCCACCCGCAGGGTGCAGGCCATGGCGAGCTCCAGCCCGGTGCCGAGCGCGAACCCGTTCACCGACGCGATCGAGGGGATCTCGAGCCGCTCGATCCGGTTGTAGACCTCCTGCCGCCTCCCGCTCTCGTAGCGGCCCAGCACGAGGTCGCGCCGCTGGAGCTCCTGGATGTCGGCGCCGGCCACGAAGGCCTTGTCGCCAGCGCCGGTGAGGATCATCACCCGCAGGCGGCGATCGCTCTCGATCTGCGCCAGCGCCCGGTCGATCTCCTCCACGGTCGCGTTGTTGACCGCGTTGCGCTTGTCCGGGCGGTTGATGGTCAGCGTGGCGATCGGACCTTCGAGCTGCAGCAGGAGGTTGTCGAACGTCATCACTTGCTCTCGTACGTGTAGAAGCCCCGGCCGGCCTTCGTGCCCAGGCGCCCCTCCTCGATCATCCGGTCGACCACCTTGGGGTGCTGGTAGCGAGGGTCGTCGAGCACCGTGCGCAGAGTCTGCATCTTGGCGCGGTGGACGTCCAGGCCGATGAGATCGATCAGCTCCAGCGGCCCCATCGGGTGGTTGGCGCCGAGCTTCATCGCCTTGTCGATGTCGGCGGGCTCGGCGACGCCCGCCTCGACCATCCAGGTGGCCTCGTTGAGGAGCTGGCCCAGCGCCCGGCTCACGATGCCGGCGGGCGCCTCGTTGTGGCACACGACCGGGTCCTTGCCGAGCGCCCTGGCGAACTCCGCCGCGGCCTTGACCGTGTCGGCGGCGGTCTTCTTGCCCGGCATGATCTCCACCAGCTTCATGATCACCGGCGGGTTGAAGAAGTGCATCTGCGTCAGCTGCTCCGGGTGCCTGGTCCCCTCGGCGATGGCGCTGATGGAGAGCGAGGTGGTGTTGGTGCAGAGGATCGTCCCGGGGCGCGCGTGCTGGTCGACCTCGGCGAAGACCTGGCGCTTCACGTCGAGGTTCTCGACCACGCTCTCGATGACCAGGTCGGCGTCCTTGGCGCAGGCCAGATCGCCGGCGGTGGTGATCCGCGCCAGCACCTGGTCCATCTCCGCCTGGGTCATCTTGCCCTTCTCCACCCGGCCGGCCATGCCCTTGGCGAGCCGGGCCTTGCCCTTGTCGGCCAGCTCCTTGCTCACGTCGGCGAGGATCGCGTCCAACCCCTGCTGCGCGCAGAGCTGGGCGATGCCGCTGCCCATGGTGCCCGCGCCGATCACCAGCACCTTCTTGATGGTCATTGGTCAGTCCTTCAGTGAGAGTTGTCGGATCAGAGCCGCTCGACGACCGCGGCCACGCCGTTGCCGCCGCCGATGCACAGGCTCACCAGTCCCAGGGTCGCGTTGCGGTGCTTCATGGCGTAGAGCAGCGTGGTCAGGATCTTCGACCCGGTGGCCGCGACCGGGTGGCCGAGCGCGATGGCGCCGCCGTTCACGTTGACCTTGGTGCGGTCGAGCTTGAGCTCGCGCTCGCAGGCCAGGTACTGCAGGGCGAAGGCCTCGTTGAGCTCGATGAGCTCGATGTCGCCGAGCTTGAGCTTCGCGATCTCGAGGGCCTTGTTGATGGCCTTGACCGGCGAGAGGCCGAACCGCTTCGGGTCGACGCCGACGAACGCGTAGCTCCGGAGCAGCGCCAGGGGCGTGATCCCCATGCTCCGCGCCTTGCCGCGCTCCATCAGCACCTGGGCGGCGGCCGCGTCGCACAGCGCGCAGGCGTTGCCGGCGGTGATGGTGCCGTCCTTCTTGAAGACCGGGGGCAGCTTGCCCATGCCATCGGCGGTCGCGCCCTCGCGGAAGATCTCCTCCTTCTCGAAGAAGGAGACGTCACCCTTCTTGCCCTTGATCTCGAAGGGGACGACCTCGTCCTTGAACCGGCCCTCCTTCACCGCGGCCTCGGCCGTGTTGTGGGACGCCGCGGCGTACTCGTCCTGCTCCCGCCGGCTGATGTCGTACTCGGTGGCGAGCGGCTCGGTGATCTCGCCCATCAGGCCGCCGCCCAGGGGGCAGCGGAACCCGTCCTTGTGCATCAGGTCGACCAGCTGGCCGTCGCCCATGCGGTAGCCGTCGCGGGCGCCCGGCAGCGCGTAGGGGACGTTGCTGGTCGACTCGGTGCCGCCGACCAGCACGGTGTCCGCGTCGCCCGCCTTGATGGCCTGGGCGCCGAAGATGAGCGCCTGCAGGCTCGACCCGCAGCGCACGTTGACCGAGACGGCCGGGGCGTTGACGCTCACGCCGCCCATCACCGAGGCGAGCCGGGCCGGGTTGGGGCCGATGCCCGCCTGCCAGGCGCTGCCGAAGACGGTCTGGTCGATGGTGTCGGGCGAGATGCCCGCGCGCCTGATGACCTCCTTGACCGCCGCCGCGCCGATCTCCGGCGCGGTGAACCTCTGCAGGCTGCCCTGGAACTTGCCACCCGCGGTGCGGGCGGAGCTGACGATGACGACCTCTCTCATTGCAGGCCTCCGTGAGACGAGCCGGGTTGCGGTCCAGTCGTGGCGGGCCCCCATGGCGCCGGCCAGGTGCTTGGCTTAGGACATCTCGGGGACATTGTCCAGATCGTCCGGATTCTCCTCGACGCGTTGCGGCGTGCAGCGACGGGCTCGACCAGGCGTCCAGTTGACGGGATGTCGTCGATCGGACGAGACTCGGCCCGTGAAGGTCCAACAGGCTGCCGAGTTCACGCTGACCGTGGAGCGCTCCCGCTTCTACGCCCTCCTCGCGCCGCTCGCGGCGCCCGAGGCGATCGGCGATCAGGTCAAGGCGCGCCGGCGGGACTACCGCCAGGCCCGCCACCACTGCTGGGCGTACCGCCTGCGCGACGCCGCCGGGACGCTCGGCGAGGCGTCGAAGAACGACGGCGAGGTGGGACAGCCGGGCCGCGTGCTCCTCGAGCTGCTGCGGAAGCACGACCTCGAGGGGGCGCTCATCGTGTCGCGCGTCTTCGGCGGCGTGAAGCTGGGGGTGGGCGGCGTGTCGCGCGCCTTCCGCGACGCCGGGCAGGGCGCCATCGACGTGCTGCTCAGGGGCTGAGGGGCGGGAGCAGGGTGGCGCAGGCACGCGCCCTGACCGCGACGGGGATGCCCGGGTTCCCGGCCACGCGCGCAGACCGTGGGTCGAGACCGTGAACGGGCGTTGGCAGGGAGAATCAACAGTGGCGGCATGTTACGCGGAAGACCGCTTTGGCACGGGGGCTGCTCTCATGGGGGTCATGACCAGCGCGAAAGCAGGAGCATCGGCCATGACAAAGCGATCACAGCTCGTTCTCGTCCTCGGTCTGGCGGCGTTCGTGGTTCTCGGCCAGGCCTGCGGCGGCGGCTCGATGGGGGCCGCGGACATGGGCGCCACGCCCGGTGGCCAGCAGGACAACGGCCTGGCGCGCGACCAGATCGCCGCGGGCCTGGTGCCGAAAGGCGAGGACGTCACGGTCGAGGGGATGCTCAACGACCACGACCTGCCGCTGGAGGCGCCCGCCTGCGAGCGCGACTTCTGCATCCGCGCCGCGTACGGCATCGCGCCGGCCCTCGACACGGGCCGCTCGGCGGTGTTCGTGCAGATGGGCTTCTCGTCGGGCATCGACGAGACGACCTTCAAGCGCGCGCCCCTCAACCTGGCGGTGGTCGTGGACCGCTCCGGCTCGATGGAGGGGGAGAAGCTCAACGCGGTGAAGCAGGCCCTCTCGCGGCTGGTCGACCAGCTCGACGCGCGCGACCGCCTGGCCATCGTGCTCTTCGACGACCGCGTCGACGTGCTCTGGGAGAGCGCGCCGGTCGAGAGCCGCGAGGCCATCCGCGCCAGGCTCGCCGACATCTGGGCGCGCGGCTCCACCGACATGGCGTCGGGCCTGCGCACCGGCTTCGCCCAGGTCGCGGCGAACGGCGGCCGCGCGGGCGTCGCGGACCGCGTGATGGTCTTCACCGACGCGATGACCAACACCGGCGACACCGACACCGAGACCTTCATCGGCCTCGCCAGCGACAACGCGCAGAAGGGCGTGGGCCTGACGGTCTTCGGCGTGGGCATCGACCTCAACCAGGACCTGGTCGTGGCCATCAGCAAGCTGCGCGGCGGCAACTACTTCTACCTGAGGGACGCGGCCAAGATCTCGACGGTGTTCGACGTCGACTTCGACTACCTGGTCACGCCGCTCGCCTACGACCTCCAGTTCCGCCTCGAGCCGAAAGGCGGCTTCCGCATCGCCCAGGTCTACGGCTACTCGGCCTGGCAGTCGGGCAGCAGCGCGGTAGAGATCAACGTGGCGACCGTCTTCCTCTCCCGCAACCACGGCGCCATCGTGGCGCGCCTCGAGGCCGAGGGGAGCACGTGGCCCCTGGGCAAGCCGCCGCTGGCCGAGCTGACCCTGCAGTACGAGTCGCGCGCCGGCGAGGTCGTCGGCGACGCCATCACCGCCGCCTACAGCGCCGACGAGGCGCTGCGCGACGGCACCGTCTTCTACTCGCAGCGGGCGGTCCGCAAGACCGTGGCGCTGGTGAACACCGCCATCGGCGAGAAGCGCTCCTGCGAGCTGTTCTGGCAGGGGAGCGCCGACGCGGCCCGGGAGCTGCTGCAGGAGACCGTGGACCTGCTCACGGCCGAGGCCGCCGAGCTCGAGGACGCGGAGCTGCGCGGTGAGGCCGAGGACGCGCAGAAGCTGCTCGCCAACATGACCACCGCCATCGACCAGGGCTACGACTACACCACCGGCTACCTGGGCGACGACACCGAGTACCCCACGGGCGGCTTCTTCGCCTGCAGCGTCGGCGGCGAGTCGTCCGCGGCGACCGGCCTGCCGCTGCTGCTGCTGGGCCTCGCCCTCGGCGCCGCCCGCGCCCTCCGCAAGCGCTAGGTCTTCGCCGGCCGCCCCTCCCGCCGCGCTGCCGCCGCGCTCCCGCTCCCGCCGCCGCTACCGCGCCAGGTAGAGCCCAAACTTCGCCCCGAACCAGACCGCGATCCCGAGCAGCATGACGCCCATGACGCGCACGGCGATCGCCACGGTGCGCTGCGACATGCGCCCCCCGCAGCGCCGCACCAGGCTCAGCAGCACCGCGAACCACGCCACGATCCCCACGCAGACGCTGAGCGAGAAGGGGAGGGCGAGGGAGGTGGAGGCGGGCACGAGCCCGGTGCCGTAGAGCGTGGTCACGGCCGCGGTCCAGGTGGCGATGAACGTCGGGTTGAGCGCCGTGATGGTGAAGCCGAGGACGGCGTCGCCGTGCGTGGCCGGCCGCGGAGCCACGGCCACCTCGCTCGAGCGACGACGGCGGAGCAGCGCGACGCCCAGGCAGAGGAGGATCACGGCGCCGCCGGCCTGCGAGAGGGGCACGACGGCCGGGTAGCGCGCGAGCAGCGCCGCGAGGCCGAAGAAGGCCAGGAACGCGTAGACGCTCTCGGCCACGGCCGCGCCGGCGGCCAGGTAGAGGCCGCCGCGGAAGCGCCCCGAGAGGCCCCGCTCCAGCACCAGGATCGACACCGGTCCGGCCACGGGCATGGAGCCCACGAAGCCGAACAGGAAGCCGATCACGGGCACGAGGAGCACGGGGGGCGACGATACACCAATGCGCGCGGTCTGGCGGCGGCCAGGATCACGTTCCCGGCGGAGCATGCCCCCGAGAATTGCCGAAAGGCAGTCCGGCCGGGCATGGGTGGCCATCACCCCCGAGATCGCCGTGTTTCGGCGGTCTGTGGGGGCATGGGTCGGGCGGCAGCCAGGGAGCCCCGGGAGCCCCACAGGCACTACCGCCCGAAACCGACTGCGACTACCATTCCCAGCGGGACGAGGCGCTTGGTGCCGCGGCGCCGAGGTGAACCGACGATGGCTGATTCCCCCGACCGTGGTCCACTGCCGCCCGGGGCCGTGCCGCCCGGGGTCGTGCCGCCAGCGACCGTGCCGCTGCACGTCGCGTGGCCGAGGCCGACGCTCATGCTCCCGATGGGCAGCGTGCTCGTCTGGGTGGACGGCCAGCCGGCGTGGCGGGGGCCGTTCGAGCAGGGCGTGGACGTGACCGTTCCGGTGCTGCCCGGACGCCACCGGGTCGACGTGCGCATCGACGTCGAGGGGCTCTTCGCGCGCGACCGCAGCTACGAGGTCGACGTGCCGGGCCCGACGCGGCTCGACCTCCACTACAGCCGGTTCTGGGGGAGTTTTTCGAAGCAGGTCACCCCGCGGCCGGGGCCCTGAGGCGACCCATGCGCCGCGTCCACGCCTTCGAGTTCAACGAACTGGCCTCCTGCCCCCGCGCGGTCCGGGAGTCGATCGTGGAGACCCTCGGCCTGGGCCTCCGCTGGGGGCGCGTCCTCGACGGCGTGGGGCCCGTCTTCGCCGACTTCTGTGCGCGGGCGCGCTGCGCGGCCGTGCTCGATCTCTGCAGCGGGTCGGGCGAGCCCGTGTCGATCCTCCTCGACGCGCTCGCCCGCCAGGGCCTGCAGCCGCCGCGGTTCCTGCTGTCGGACCTCTACCCCAACGTGGCCGCGATGCGGCGCGTGGCCGCCCGGCACCCCGGTCTCGTGGAGGTCGTGGACGAGCCCGTCGATGCGTGCGACGTGCCCGCGCGCCACGACCAGCCGGCGCGGACGATAGTCAACGCGCTCCACCACCTGCCGCCCGCGGCCGCGGCGCGGCTGGTGGCCGACTCGGTCGCCAGGCGCCGTGCGCTCTTCGTGGCCGAGGGCTTCCCGCGCAGCCTGCGGCGCATGGCCGCGACCTTGCCGGCCATGCTCGCGGCGGGGGCCGTCAACCCGTGGGTCGCTCCCCGCGACCGCTGGCAGAAGCTGCTCGTCACCTGGGCCACCCCGGCGGTGGCCGCGACCGGCCTGTGGGACGCCGCGGTGAGCGCCCTGCGCATGTACAGCGAGGCGGAGCTGCGGGCCATGGCCGCCGGAGCCAACGACTACGAGTGGCAGTACCGCGAGGTGCCCTTCTTCCCCGGCGGCCGGGCCACGGTCTTCTGGGGCATCCCGCGGGCCTGAGCACCGGTGGCGACGCCGTGCTGGGCCCCGACCACCACGGCCGGGATGGGGATGGCCGCGCCGAGGTTGTCGAAGAGCGGGCCGCCCACGGACGCGTGGAGCGCGGTCTCGCCGGCGCCGACGGTGCGGACCGTGTAGGGGTAGGCGCAGCCCCACAGTCCCATGGTCAGCGGGCCGACGGTCAACAAGCCGACGGTCAACAAGCCGACGGTCAAGCGCAGGAAGGCGGGCGCGGCCCGGCGCACCGCGCCACTTCAGCACGGCTGCGGGTCGAGCACCAGCCCCGCGTCGGGGGCGCTTCCGTACGGTCGGGCTGCCTTGGAAGCGGGTGCCGGTTTGTTCGCGCCGCAACTGTACCAGGATCGCAGTTGATGCCCGGACAAACTGGCGGGTTCCGGGCGAACCGCCCGGGAAGCCAGCCCCGCGTCCCATGTGATGCCTGAGGTTCCCGCCGGCCAACTCCGGGGCGCCCGGACCGGCAGAAAACTTGCGACCTTGCCGCGTCGATGGTCATGTGACGACAGACAACCTCGTTCCACTGCCTTCTTCTCGTCGGGTTCGTTCCGAG
>JACRCY010000525.1 GCA_016218785.1 Deltaproteobacteria bacterium | reverse complement strand
GCGACCGGCACGGCGGCGGCCGGGGCGACCGCCCGGAGCCGGACGCGGCGGTTGCCGCGGGCGCCGAAGAGCCGGTTGCGGCGCACCCGCTGCCGCATCGTCACCATGACCTTCGACCCCGCGTCACGACGGCGGTCTCCTCACACGTTCAGGCCGGCGCCGGCGAGGATCCGCTCGCACAGCTCCGGGTAGTCGATGCCCACCTGGGCGGCCAGCTTGGGGATGAGGCTGTGGGAGGTCATGCCCGGGAGGGTGTTGACCTCCAGCAGGAAGCACCCGCCCGCGTCGTCGACCAGGAAGTCCACGCGGCTGTAGCAGCGGCAGCCGAGGGTCCGGTGGGCGGTCGCGCCGGCTTCCAGCAGATGCGCCGCGACGTGATCCGCAAGCGGCGCGGGGCAGACGTACTCGGTGTCGTCGCGCAGATACTTCGCCTCGTAGTCGTAGAAGTCCGATGTGGGCAGGATCTCGACGGTCCCGATGGGGCGATCCTCGAGGATACCGACCGAGACCTCCCGCCCCTTGACGTACTCCTCGCACAGCACCACGCCGCGGCCGCGCGCGGCCGTCGCGAACGCCGCCGCCAGGGCGGCGGCGTCGCGCACGATGGAGACGCCCACGGACGAGCCCTCGCGCGAGGGCTTGACGACGCAGGGGAGGCCGAAGGCCCGCGCCGCGTCCTCGTCGGGGGCCACCGTCCAGCGCGGCCCGCGCAGCCCCGCCGCCTGGAACAGGCCCTTGGAGGCGATCTTGTCCATGGCGAGCGCGCTCGCCATCACGCCGGCCCCGGTGTAGGGGACCCGCAGGATCTCGCACAGCCCCTGCACGCAGCCGTCCTCGCCGTAGGTGCCGTGGAGCGCGTTCCAGACCACGTCGACGTTGGCGCGCCGCAGCAAGTCGGGGATGTCGGACAGGCCGACCCAGTCGAGGCTCACGGCGTCGTGGCCGCGCTGCTGCAGCGCGCCGAGCACGTTGCGCCCGCTCTCGAGGCTCACCTCGCGCTCCGACGACGGGCCGCCCATGAGCACGCCGACCCGCCCGGTCATGCGGCCTCCTCCCTGCCCGCCTCCCCCACGATGTGCACCTCGGGCTCCAGGGTGACGCCGAACTTCGTCGCCACCGCCTCCTGGCAGACCTGCATCAGGCCGAGGACGTCCGCGGCGGTCGCGTCGGCCCGGTTCACGATCCAGTTGGCGTGGACCCAGCTCACCTCGGCGCCGCCCAGGCGCCGCCCCTTGAGGCCGGCCTGCTCGAGGAGCCGGCCAGCGAAGTCGCCCGGCGGGTTCTTGAAGAACGATCCGGCGGTCGGGACCCCATGGGGCTCGCGCCGCGCGCGCGCCTCGCGCTGGGCCGCGATGCGCGCCACGATCGCGGCGCGGACCCCGGGGCGCAGCTCGAAGCGCGCGGCGACCACGATGCCGTCGCCGAGATCCGAGCCGCGGTAGCGGAAGCCGCAGGCGGCGGCGGCGCGCACCCGCAGCTCGCCGTCGGGCCGCACCGTGGTGACCTCGACGGTCACGTCCTTGAGCTCCCCCAGGCTGGTGCCGGCGTTCATGACCAGGCCGCCGCCGACCGTGCCCGGCACGCCGACCAGGAACTCGACGCCGCCGAGCTCCCACGAGGTGGCCTCGTGGAGGAGCCTGGAGGTGGGCACGCCGGCCTCGCAGCGGACGCCGCGCTCCCGGTCGCGCTCCAGGCGTCGGAGCCGCGTGGTGGCGACGAGGAGGCCGCGCACGCCGCCGTCGCGGACCAGCAGGTTCGAGCCGTGGCCGAGGGCGCGGCAGGGCCAGCCCCGCGCGTGCGCCAGGGCGCACAGGCGCTGGACGCCGCCGACGCCGGTGGGCCAGGCCAGCGCGTCCACCGGGCCGCCGATGCGGAAGGTGGTGTGCGCGCGCAGCGGCTCGTCGAACCGCACCTCGCCCTCCGCGGCGGCGACGATGGCGTCGCGATCGATCACGCCTTCCCCTCCGCCGCCAGGCGCTTGAGCAGCTCCGCCCCCGCCTGCCAGATGTCGCCGGCGCCGAGGGTGATCACCACGTCACCGGGCTGCACCGCGCCCGCCAGGTGGTCGGCGAGCGCCGGCACCGCGCCCACGTAGGTGACGTGCTTGTGGCCGTGGGCGCGGATGGCGTCGCCGAGGGTGCGCCCGGAGACGCCGGTGATCGGGTCCTCGCCCGCGGCGTAGACGTCGCCGCACACCACCCGGTCGGCCTGGTTGAAGGCGCGGGCGAACTCCTGGCACAGGGCGGCCGCCCGGGTGTAGCGGTGCGGCTGGAACACCGCGACCACCCGCCGGCCGGGGAACGCGCCGCGCGCCGCCGCCAGGGTGGCCTTGATCTCCTCCGGGTGGTGGCCGTAGTCGTCCACCACGGTGACGCCGGAGGCTTCGCCGCGGATGGTGAAGCGGCGCTGCACGCCGGCGAAGCCGAGGAGCGCCCGCTGGTAGACCGCGAACGGGATCTCGAGGAAATCGGCCACCGCCAGGGTCGCCAGCGCGTTCTGCACGTTGTGCAGGCCGGGCATGGCCACGGTGACCTCGCCGACGGAGGTGCCGCGCAGCAGCGCGCGGAAATGGGTGCGGAGCCCCTCGGCCCGGACGTCGCAGGCGCGGTAGTCGGCCTGCGCCGCGAGGCCGTACGTGACGTGGCGCTTCTTGACGCGCGGCAGGATCGCCTGCACCTCGGGGTGGTCGAGGCACAGCACCGCGAGGCCGTAGAAGGGGATCTTGTTGATGAAGTCGACGAAGGTGCGTTTCAGCGTCTCCAGGTCGCCGTAGTGGTCGAGGTGCTCGGGGTCGATGTTGGTGACCACCGCCACCGTCGGGGTGAGCTTCATGAATGAGCCGTCGGACTCGTCCGCCTCGGCCACCAGGTACTCCCCTCCGCCGAGGCGCGCGTTCGATCCCAGCAACGGCAGCTTGCCGCCGATGACCGCGGTCGGATCGAGGCCGGCGGCGTCCATCACCGTCGCCACCAGCGAGGTGGTGGTGGTCTTGCCGTGCGAGCCGGCGACGGCGATGCCGTACTTCATGCGCATCAGCTCGGCCAGCATCTCGGCGCGCGGGATCACCGGGATCTGGTGCGCGTGGGCGGCGTCCACCTCGGGGTTGCCGCCCCGGATGGCGCTCGAGGTGACGACCACGTCGCAGTCGCCGATGTTCTCGGCGGCGTGGCCGATGGCGATGACGCCGCCCAGGGAAGCGAGGCGCCGCGTGCTGTCGTTCGGGCGCTGGTCCGAGCCCGACACCTTGTAGCCGAGGTTGAGCAGCACCTCGGCGATGCCCGACATGCCGATGCCGCCGATGCCGACGAAGTGGATGTGCGTGTTCCGCTTGCGGAACATCACGCGCTCCTCGCGGTGAAGGCCGCGCTCGCCGGTTGGACCAGGCGCTCGAGATCGTCGACGATGTCGCGGGCGGCGTCGGGGTGCCCGAGGGCCCGCGCGGCCGCGCCCATGCGCGCCCGCGCCGCGGCGTCGCCGAGCAGCGCGTCCAGGGCGGCGGCCAGCTTCTCCGGGGTGAGGCCCTGCTGCCGCAGCACGGTGGCGGCGCCGGCGCGCTCCAGCACCCGCGCGTTGATCTCCTGGTGGTCGGCGGCGGCGAACGGGAACGGTACCAGGAGGGCCGGCCGCCCCACCGCGCACACTTCGGCGATGGTGGTCGCGCCGGCCCGGCCCACCACCACGTCGGCGTCGCGGTAGGCCGTGGCCATGTCGTCGACGAAGGCCCGCGCCTCGAGGGCCGTGCCGTCGGGATCCAGCTCGCGGTAGCGCGCGGCGATGGCGTCGCGATCGGGCGCCCCGGTCTGGTGCAGCAGCGAGAAGGCGCGGCCGCGCTGGTACAGTAGCTTGACGGCCTGCACCAGGTGCTCGTTGACCACGTGCGCCCCCTGCGAGCCGCCGACCGCGAGCACCCGCGGCCGCGCGCCGCCCGGCGCCGGCGCCGACGCGGCCTCGCGAATGGCGCGCCGCACCGGGTTGCCGAGGAGCAGCGTCTTTCTCGGGGGGAAGTACTCCCGGGCCGGCTCCAGCGCGAGGTAGACCCGGCGGCAGACGCGGCCCAGCACGCGGTTGGTGACGCCGGGGATGGAGTTCTGCTCCATGATCGCGGTGGCGCGGCCCGCGAGCGCGGCCGCGAGCACCACCGGGCCCGAGGCGTAGCCCCCCACGCCGATCACGACGTCCGGCCGGAACTCCCCGATGAGGCGGCGGCTCTGCCACAGGGCCGCCGGTAGCCGCAGCACGCCGCGCGCGAAGCCGGCCGCGCCCACGCGCTTGAGCCCCGAGACGCGGATCAGCTGCAGATCGTAGCCGCCGGCCGGGAGCACGCGCGCCTCGAGGCCGGCCGCGGTGCCCACGAAGCGCACCACGCCGCCCCGCCCGACGATCTCGTCGCAAACCGCGATCGCCGGGAACAGGTGCCCCCCGGTACCGCCGCCGGCGTTCATGAGCCGGCGGCTAGCCACGGTCTGCCGCCATGTCGGCCTCCCGGGCCACGGGCGCACGGCGGGCAGGGCGCGTGCGGCTCTTGCCAGGCACCTCGAAGATGACCGTGCGATTGGCGCCCGGCACGCGCCGGTTGAAGAGGCGGCGCCGCGTCGGCAGGCGGGTGGGCTCGGGCGGCGGCTCGCCGGTCGAGATGTTGAGCAGCACGCCCGCGGCGAACATGCTGATGACCAGCGAGGTGCCGCCGTAGGAGACGAACGGCAGCGTCAGCCCCTTGGTCGGCAAGAGGCCCATGACCACGCCCAGGTGGATCAGGGCCTGTAGCGAGAACTGGATGGTGAGGGCGAAGGCCAGGTAGCGGCCGAAGCTGTCCCGCGCCAGCCAGGCGGTGCGCAGGCCCCGCCACACCACCACGCCGAAAATCGCCATGACCGCGCCCAGGCCCAGGAGCCCCAGCTCCTCGCCGACGATGGCGGCGAGGAAGTCGGTGTGCGCCTCGGGGAGGAAGAAGAGCTTCTGCTTGCCGTCGCCGAGGCCCACCCCGGTGACCCCGCCCGAGCCGATGGAGATGAGCGACTCGCTGATCTGGTAGCCCACGTCGCGGCGGAACTGCCACGGATCGAGGAACGCCAGGATGCGGCGCAGCCGCCAGGGCGTGCCGACGATGATCTTCCAGCCGATGGGGAGCATCACCAGCGCGGCGATGATGATGTAGCCGATCTTGGCGCCGGCCACGAACAGCACCACGATGGTGGTCGCCAGGAGGACGACGGCGGTGCCGAGGTCGGGCTGCTTGAGCACCAGCGCCGCCATCAGGCCGCAGACCACGAAGTGCGGCAGGAAGCCGATGGTGAAGCTCTTGATCTGCTCGGTCTTCTTGGCCAGCGAGTAGGCCAGATAGACCCACAGCGCGAACTTGGCCAGCTCGACCGGCTGGAACAACGCCGGCCCCAGGTGGAGCCAGCGGGTGGCGCCGTTGATGCGCGCGCCCACGAACAGGACCAGCACCAGGAGGGCCGCGGCGCCCCCGAGGAGCGGGTAGCAGAGGCGACGGTAGACCGAGTAGTCGACGCGCGCGCCGAGGTACATGGCCAGGAAACCGACCGCGGCGTAGCACAGGTCACGCCGCAGGAAGTAGCCGGCGTCCAGGTACTTCTGGCGCGCGAACACGGCGCTGGCGCTGTAGACCATCACGATGCCCAAGGACACCAGCCCGGCGACGGCCGTGAACAGGACCAGGTCGTGGCCCCGCGGCCGCAGGAGCACCCGCAGCTCGGGCGCGGAGTCCTCGCGCCCGAAGGTGGCGCTGCCGAGGGGGGCGCTGAGGAGGTCGGCCATGGCTAGAGCCCCAGCACCGCCGCGCGGAAGACCGCGGCCCGGTGGGCGTAATCGCGGAACATGTCGAAGCTGGAGCAGGCCGGCGACAGGACCACCGCGTCGCCAGCGCGGGCCAGGCTCCGCCCCAGCTGCACCGCCTCCTCGAGCGTCCGGGCGCGGCGGATCTCGGCCACGCCGTCGAGCGCCGCCGCCATGCGGTCGGCGGCCTCGCCGATGAGCACGACGGCGCGGGCCCGAGCCGCGAGCGCCCGCCGCAGCGGGGCGTAGTCGCCGCCCTTGTCGCGGCCGCCGGCGATGAGCACCACCCGGCGCGGGAACCCCTCCAGGGCCGCGGCCACCGCGCCCACGTTGGTCCCTTTCGAGTCGTCGTAGTAGGCGACGCCGTCCAGCTCGCGCACCAGCTCCAGGCGATGCTGGAGTGGGTGGAACTCCCGGGCCGCGGCCCGCACCACCGCCGGCGCCGCGCCCTGCAGGCGTGCGCAGAGGAAGGCGGCGAGCGCGTTCTCGAGGTTGTGGCGCCCGACGAGGTGGAGCTCGCCGCTCGGGTAGCGCTCGACGGGGCCCGCCGGCAGCCGCAGGCACAAGGTCGCGCCCTCCAGCCAGCCGCCGTCGGCGAGCGGGCGCGTCGACGAGAAGCCGAGCACGCGCGCGCGGCCCCGGCCGGCGAGCTCCCCGGCGATGGGGTCGTCGGCGTTGACCACCGCGAAGTCGGCGGGCGTCTGCGCCTGGAAGATGCGCCCCTTGGCCGCGACGTAGGCGTCCATGGAGGGGTAGCGGTCGAGGTGATCGGGCGTCACGTTGAGCAGCGCGGCCACGGCCGGCCGGAGTTCCTGGCAGGTCTCGAGCTGGAAGCTCGACAGCTCGACCACCAGGTGGCCGCCCTCGGCCGCCGCGGGCGTGTCCACGGCCGCGATCAGGGGGTCGCCCAGGTTGCCGCCGGCGAAGGTGGGGCGCCCGGTCGCCGCGAGGATGGCGCCCACCAGCGAGGTCACCGTCGACTTGCCGTTGGTGCCGGTGATGCCGACCATGGGCGCGCGCACGAAGCCCGCGGCGAGCTCGATCTCGCCGGTCACCGCGACCCCCGCGGCGCGCGCCGCCACGACCTCGGGGATCTCGGGCACCCCGGGCGACAGCACGATGAGGTCCTGGCGCAGGAACGTGGCGGCGGTGTGGCCGCCCAGCTCGAGCCGCGCCCGGCCGCGCAGCTCGGCCACCTCGGCGGCCAGCAGGTCGGCCGGCTTGCGGTCGGTGACGGTGACCAGCGCGCGGCGCCCGGCGCAGAAGGCGGCCACGGCCACGCCGGTGCGGCCGAGGCCCACCACCAGGACCCGGCGGCCCTTGAGCTGCAGCGGCATGACGTTCGGCAGCGTCACGTCAGCGCACCTTCAGCGTCGCCAGCGCGATCAGCGCCAGCATGAAGCTGATGATCCAGAATCTGACGATCACCTTCGGCTCGGCCCACCCCTTCTTCTCGAAGTGGTGGTGCAGCGGCGCCATCAGGAAGACCCGCTTGCCGGTGAGCCGGAACGACACCACCTGCACCATCACCGACACGGCCTCGAGCACGAAGATGCCGCCGACGATGAGCAGCGTGAACTCGTTCTTGGTGAGCACGGCGAGCATGCCGAGCGCGCCGCCCAGGGAGAGCGAGCCCACGTCGCCCATGAAGACCGACGCGGGGTAGGTGTTGTACCAGAGGAACACCACCCCGGCCCCGGCCATGGCGCCGCAGAAGATGGCCAGCTCGCCGACGCCCCGGAGCGGCGGGATGCGCAGGTAGGCGGCGAGGTTGAAGCCGGCGATCTTGGTGCCGGCGGCGTAGGCCAGGATGAGGAACGTGGCCGCCGCGATGATCACCGGCCCGATGGCGAGGCCATCGAGGCCGTCGGTGAGGTTGACGGCGCTGGAGGCGCCCACGATCACGATCACGGCGAAGGCGACGTAGACCGCCAGCGGCAGCGTGGGCGCGAACTGCGCGAAGTCGGCCAAGGGGAGCGCCAGCTTCAGCTTGATGGCCGGCGCCCACAGCTCCGAGCGGAAGAGGTAGAGCACCGCGCCGAGCGCGACCACGGTCTGGACGCCGAACTTGATCTTGCCCGGCAGCCCCTTGGAGGAGTTCCGCGAGATCTTGAGGTAGTCGTCGAGGAAGCCGATCAGGCCGTAGGTCACGGTCACGGCCAGGGTGAGCCAGACGAAGCCGTTGCGCAGGTCGCACCACAGCAGGGTGGGGATGACGAGCGCGAAGATGATGAGGGAGCCGCCCATGGTGGGCGTGCCGGCCTTCTTGAGGTGGGTCTGCGGGCCGTCGTCGCGGATCACCTGGCCGATCTGCTTCTCCTGCAGCTTGCGGATGAACCACGGCGACAGCACGAACCCGATGAGCAGCGCCGACAGGGTCGCCAGGATGATACGGGTCGAGGTGTAGCGCACCACGTTCAGCCACGAGAGGCTGGGGTAGTAGTGCAGCTGCCAGAGGAGGTGGTAGAGCATCTAGTGGTCCTCGTCGAACAGGGGGGGACGTTCCCGTCCCCCCTCGCCGCGGCAAGGCCGGGGCGAGCCGGGGGGTGGCCGGCGGATGCCGGCCTGACTCCCCACCGCGCGCTTCCCGCGCGAGGGGAGGTCCAACCCATGCGGGCATGCCCTCAGCACGGCGGGGGCTCCGCTCCGGGTTCGGCGAGGCGCCGCAGCTCTTCCAGCACCCGCTCGAGGCGCATGCCGCGCGACGCCTTCACCAGCACCCAGTCGCCCGGGCTGGTCCGCGTCTGCACCTCGACCGCGGCGGCGGCGGGGTCCGGCGCAGGCGCGAGGTGGTGCTCGTCCATCCCCGCCCGCCGCGCGCCCCTGAGGATCTCCTGCGCCCGCACGCCGACGGCCACCAGGTGGTCGATGCCGAGCCGCGCGGCCGCCTGGCCGACCTCGCGGTGGAGCTCCGGCGCGCGGGGCCCGAGCTCGAGCATGTCGCCGAGCACCGCGACGGCGGTCCGGCCGGCCGGCCGGAGCGACGCGAGCATCTCCAGGCCCGCCCGCGGCGACGCGGGGTTGGCGTTGTAGCAGTCGTCGATGACGTGCCGGCCCGCGACCGCCACGATGGTGGAGCGGTGCGCCGCGGTGCGGCCCCGGGCCAGGCCGGCGGCGATGACCGCGGGCGCGACGCCGAGGGCGGCGGCGGCGGCGGCGGCGGCGGCGGCATTGCGGGCGTTGTGCGGCCCCGGGAGGGGCAGGTCGCAGTGGACGGCGACGCCATCGACCACCAGGTCGAGCGCGAGCCCGGCCGCGCCGCGCGGCACGACCGCCGCGATGCGGACCGTGGCGTCGGCCCCGGTGCCGAAGGTGCGTCGCTGCGCCGCGGGGAGGCGCGCCGCCTCCGCCGCGAGGAGCGGCTGGTCGTCGGGGAAGATCGCGATGCCGCTCGGCGGGAGCGCCGCGAACAGCTCCCCCTTGGCGCGGGCGATGGCCTCGAGCGAGCCGAGGTGCTCCAGGTGCGCCGGGGCGATGCCGGTGATGACGCCCACGGCGGGGGCCGCGAGGCTGCACAGGGAGGCGATCTCGCCCGGGGCGCTCATCCCCATCTCGACCACGGCGTAGCAATGGCCGGGGTGCAGGCGCAGGAGCGTCAGCGGCACGCCCAAGGAGTTGTTGAGGTTGCCGCTCGTCGCCAGCACGGACTGCTCGCCCGCCGCGGTCTCGAGGATGGCGGCGAGCAGCTCCTTGGTGGTGGTCTTGCCGTTGGAGCCGGTCACGCCGACCACGGTCGGGCCCACCTGCAGCCGGCGGGCGCGGGCCAGATCGGCGAGGGCGCGGCGGACGTCGTCCACCGCCACCACGGCGGCCCGGGCGCCCGCCGCGGCCGTCACGAACTCGGGGGCGCGGCCCGCCGCCACCACCAACGCGCCGGCGCCGGCCTGGAGCGCGGCGGCGCCGAAGTCGTGACCGTCGCCGCGCGTGCCGGGGAGGGCGAAGAAGACGTCGTCGCGCTGGAGGCTGCGGCTGTCGATGGACGCGCCCGCGAGCGGGCCGCGGGCGGGCGTGAGCGCCCGGCCCCCGGTCGCCCGGGTCACGTCAGCCAGCGTCATCGCCACCTGCGGCTCCATGATCGCGCGCGTCCTCCTACGGGGTCCCCGGCGTGCCCGGCTCGCCGCCACGGGGCGGTCCCGGACTGGTCGCGGGCTCGTCGTCGTCGACCGGCACGGCCGCCTCGACCACGACGGCGTCGGCGTCGGGATCGCCGGGCGGGTTGGCGACGGAGCCGGCCGGGAGGGCGGTCATGGCGCCGGCCGGCCCGGCCGGCGCGACCGCCGCGATCGGGGTCGGCACCGCCTGCGGACCGGCCTCCACGATGGGGCCGTCGGCGATGAAGGCGGCGAGCCCGCTGAGCACGCGGCTCGCCTCCTCGCGGTCGTCGAAGTGGATCTTCTGCTTGCCCAGGATCTGGTAGTCCTCGTGCCCCTTGCCGGCGATGAGCACGATATCGCCGGCCCGGGCGGCCCGGATGGCGGCGGCGATGGCGGTGCGGCGGTCGACCTCGACGGCGTACCCCTTGCCGACGTTGCCGAGCGCGGTCAGGGCCATCCGGTCGAGGGGCTCGCGCTCCACGCCCGCCACGATCTGGTCGACGATGGTCTGCGGGACCTCGGTGCGCGGGTTGTCCGAGGTGACCACCACCACGTCGGCGCCGCGGGCCGCCACCTGTCCCATCAGCGGGCGCTTCTTGCGGTCGCGGTCGCCGCCGCACCCGAACACGACGGTGAGGCGCGCGGCGGCCAGGCTGCGCAGCGCCCCGAGGGCGCGCCCCAGCGCATCGGGCGTGTGGGCGTAGTCGACCACCACGGCGACCGGCTGCCCCCGCGAGTCGAGGCGCTCGAGGCGTCCCGGGACCCCCGGCAACGCCGCCACGCCCGCGGCGATGGCGTCGAGCCCGAGGCCGAGCCCCGCGGCGATCCCGGTGGCGAGCGTGATGTTGGCGAGGTTGAACTCGCCGAGGAGCGGCGACTTGACGTCGAAGCTGCCGCGGGGCGTGTGCATGCGCGCCTCGATGCCGCCGATCGACCAGCGCGCCCGCCCCGCGAAGACCTCGCCCGCGCCCACGATCGAGCACCGCAGCCGGGCCCCGGGCCAGAGGTCCAGCAGCCGGTCCCCCTCGAGGGTGTCGACCATGGCCACGGCCACGCCGTCGCCCGGCCGGATCAGCTCCGCGAACAGCCTGGCCTTGGCGGCGAAGTACGCCTCCATCGAGCCGTGCAGGTCGAGGTGGTCCTGCGTGAGGTTGGTGAAGGCGCCGACGCGGAAGCGCAGCCCGTAGAGCCGCCCCAGCGCCAGGGCGTGCGAGGAGGTCTCCATGACCACGTGGGTGGTGCCGGCGTCGGCCATCTCCCGCAGGACGCGGTGCAGCTCGACGGGGGTCGGCGTGGTGTAGGGGGCGTGCTTGACCACGTCGCCGTAGCGGTAGTTGATGGTGCCGATGACGCCGGGGCGGTGCCCCGCGGCCCGCAGGATCGACTCGACCAGGTAGGTGGTCGTGGTCTTCCCGTTGGTGCCGGTGATGCCGATGAGCGTCATCTGCAGGCCGGGGTTGCGGTAGCGGTTGGCCGCCAGCACCGCCAGGGCCCGCCCCGCGTCGCGCGTGATCACCTTGACCCCGCCGAAGGGCACGTCGCGCTCGAGGACGCAGGCCACGGCCCCGCGGCGGTCGGCCTCGGTCACGTAGAGGTGGCCGTCGACGGTGAGGCCCCGGCGCGCCACGAACAGGTCGCCCGGCTGGACGCGGCGCGAGTCGTCACGGACCTGGCCGACGTCGATCTCCTCGTCGCCGACGATCTCGACCACCGGTGCTCCCCGCAGGATCTCCTTCAGCCTCATGTGCCCTCGTGGCTCCTCGCCGGGCCGAGGCGCCCGGCCCACCGCCCCGTCACGGCGGCGCGAACGTCACCTGGATGCGGGTCCCGCGCGGCGCGCGGCCCGGGAGCACGGACTGCGAGCGCCCGCGGCCGCTGCCGCGCACGTCGAGCCGCAGGCCGCGGTCCCGGGCCACCTGCAGCGCCTGGCCCACGCTCAGGCCCCCGAAGTCCGGCACCGTGGTGAGGTCGTCCTCACCCGCCAGGGCCTCGTAGCGCACCGCCGGCCGCGGCCGCGGCGGTGACTCCGCCGCCCCGGCGAGCGCCATGTCGTTGGCCTCGTCGGTGTCGTCTGCGGCCGGCAGGTCGGCGGCCTCCTCGGGCGCCGGCGCGCGCGCCGCCGGGGC
>JACRCY010000054.1 GCA_016218785.1 Deltaproteobacteria bacterium | reverse complement strand
GGCGGCGCGGGGCGGGCGGCGGGACGTGAGGCCGGCTACGGCGCGGGGCGGCGCCGCCGGGACCTCCGCCGGGGCTTCGGCGCCGGCGGCCCCTGCCCCTGCGCCGCCAGGCGGATGAACTCGGGCTGGGCCGCCAGCGGGGCCGCGCCCTCGGGCGGGGTGCGGCGCACGTACGTGCCGTCGGGGCGGCAGTCCCAGACCGAGGAGTTGTCGCGGTCGTAGACGGCCAGGATCTCGGCGAGGCCGCGCTTCACCGCCTCGTCGCGCACCGGGACGATGGTCTCGACGCGGTTGTCGAGGTTGCGCTTCATCCAGTCGGCCGAGCCGATGAGGAACTCGGGCTTCCCGCCGTTCTCGAAGCGGTAGATGCGGCAGTGCTCCAGGAAGCGGCTGACGACGCCGAAGACCTGGATGTTCTCCGACATCCCCGGCACGCCCGGTCTCAGGCAGCACAGGCCGCGCACGTTGATCTTGATCGGCACGCCGGCCTGGCTCGCCAGGTACAGCTCGCTGATCATCACGCGATCCTGGAGCTGGTTCATCTTGGCGACGATGCCCGAGGGCCGTCCGGCCTTGGCGTGCTCGATCTCGCGCCGGATGAGATCGAGGAACCGCGCGCGCATGAACGTCGGCGCCACCAGGATGTGCTGGTAGTCGGTGCGCGGGGTCGCGCCGGTCAGCTCGTCGAAGACCGCCGCGGCCTCGCCGCAGAGCTCCGGGTCGCAGGTCAGGATGCCGATGTCCTCGTAGATGCGCGCCGTGCCGGTGTGGTAGTTGCCCGAGCCGATGTGCGCGTAGCGGCGGATGCGCTGCCCCTCCTCGCGCACCACCAGCGCCAGCTTGACGTGGGTCTTGAGGCGCTCGACGCCGTAGGCGACGTGCACCCCCTCGTTCTCGAGGAGCTTGCCCCAGGCGATGTTGGGGGCCTCGTCGAAGCGCGCCGTCACCTCCACCAGCACCGCCACCTGCTTGCCCCGCCGGGCCGCCTCCATCAGGGCCCGGACGATCGGGGAGTCCCCGCTGGTGCGGTAGATGGTGAGCTTGATGGCCAGCACGCCGGGATCGGCCGCCGCCGAGGTCAGGAACCGCAGCACCGAGGTGTCGAAGCTGTGGTAGGGGTGGTGCACGAGGATGTCGCCCCGCGCGATCTCCTCGAAGATGGCCCCGGTGCCCGCCGGCAGGTCGGCCAGGCGGGGGTGGGTGGCCGGCTCGTGCGGCGGGTAGCGGAGCTCGGGGTGCCCGGGGAACGGTACCTTCATCAGATCGCTGAGGCCCAGGAAGGTGGAGCTGTGGTAGACGTCCTCCGGCCCGATCTCGAGGCGCTGGGCGAGCCAGTCGCACAGCCAGTCCGGCATCGCCGCGTTCACCTGCAGGCGCACCACGCCCGCGAAGCGCCGCGACTTGAGCTCGCGGGTGACGATCTTGAGGATGCTGCCGGGCTCCTCCCCCTCGTCGGCGTCGGTGGCCTCGGCGACCGGGCTCGCTTCCCCTTCGGCGCCGCGAGTGACCCGGAAGGTGTGGACCTCGGCGGGCGGCGAGGCCGGGAAGAGCCGGTCGAGGTTGGCGGCGATGACCCGCTCGAGGGGCACGAAGCCGGCCCCGTCGGGCAGCGCGACCCAGCGCGGGCGGTTGTCGGGCACCTTGATGCGCACGAAACGCGGCTCGTCCTGGTCGGCGACGGGGATGAGCACCGCCAGGTTGAGGGTGCCGCTGGAGATGAAGGGGAACGGGTGCTCCGCGTCCACCGCGAGCGGCGTCAGGATCGGCTGGATGTTGTCGATGAAGGTCGTGCGCAGGAACTGCCGCTGGGGCTCGGTCAGATCGGTGAGGTCACCGAGCGGCAGGCCGGCGGCCTTGAGCGCTGGCCGCAGCGACTCCTCGACCAGCCGGCCGAGCAGCGTGTCCTGGCTCTGGAGCTCGGCGCGGCAGGCAGCGAACTCCTCGTCGGGCGGCAGGCCGTCGAGCGAGACCTTGGTCGAGCGCTTCTTCATCTGGCGCTTGAGGCCGGAGACGCGCTTCATGAAGAACTCGTCGTGCAACATCCCCATGATGCCGGCGAACTTGACCCGCTCGAAGAGCGGCATGTCGGGCTGCTCGACCAGGCACAGCACGCGGCGGGCGAACCCGAGCCAGCTCAGCTCCCGGTTGAAGAACGTTTCCTTCTCGACGCTCATGTGGGGACCCCCAGTGGTGCCGCCACGTCTGGGACCGAGGGGCCCGACCGTACCACCCGATGCGGGCGGAAGCAACGCGGGGCCGCGTGGCTGGGCGCGCTGCGCGACACGTACGGCAGCGCCCCGACCGTGGCCGAGTGGACCTCGCAGCTCCGCGCGTTCGTGCAGTTCGGGGTCCTGACCTCGACGTACCCCGCGCGGCGCAACAGCCGCCGCTACGGCACCGCCGAGAAGCGCCGGACCTACTACTCGAACGAGCTGTTCCACTTCCCCGACCACATGGACGCGGCCACGCGCCTGGCGGAGCGCAGGCTGGTGCTGAGCCTCGAGTACTACCGGGGCGGCCGTTTCGACGACGAGACGCGGCGCCGGTTCATCGACGAGCTCGCCCTCCCCCGCCGGATCTCGGTGCCCGAGGCGACGATCGCCCCGCACCCGTACATCGTGCCACCGCTGCCGTGGCGGCTGCTCGCGCCGCTAGTACTTGTCGGGCGGCGGCTCCTGGCTGGGCGGCGGCGTCAGCGTCGGCGGCGGCAGGCCCGACTCGGTGCAGACGAAGAGCTTCACCATCGTGCGCCGGCCGCGGTCCGGGGCGACGCGGTCGAGCACGCTGAGGACGTGGCGCACCATGTCCTCCAGCTCGTCGCTGCCGATGCCGCCGTCCACGATCTTGCCGATGTAGGTATCGGCGCCGCCCACGCACAGCGTGAGCGTGGCGTTGGGCCCCTCGAAGAAGCTCTTGTTCCCCGCGGAGGCGGTGGCGAGGTGCTCGCGTGCCTTCGCGTCGACCTTGATGCCGAAGAAGAGCTTCCCCTGGAATTCGAGTCGCATCGTCATGGTCGGCGACCCCGTGACTATCGCGCGACCGCCACCGACTGTCAATGAAGCACGAACCACCTGACGCCGTCCGGCCGCACCTCCAGGTGGAAGTGGTTGCGGTGGGCGTAGTCGTGGTTCGGGGTGAGCAGCACGTTGAAGAGCTTGCGCTCGTCCGCCTGGCACACGATGTCGCGCAGCAGGCGCGCTGCGGGCGTGGCGCCGGGCGCGGCCTGGGGCCCGCAGACCGCCGCGCGACGACGTCCCTTGAAATCCTTGAGGACGCTGATCAGGGTGCCGTCCTTGAGCTTCAGGTGGGCCACGTCGATGGCCATGCCCCCGCGGTGCCCGGTGCGGCCGCCCGAGTCGACCGCCTTGCCCCGGTGGCGGGGCCGGTGGATCGAGTAGTGGTGGACCTCGACCACGTCGTGCCGGCGCAGGATGGCCGACAGCTCGACGAGCGCCCGCGCCATGCGGCAGTCGAGGAGGGTGAACGGCGTCGCGTCCGGGGTGCGGCCCTGACCGCGGTAGAGCACTGCCCCCACGGGGCCGGTCAGGCGGATGGGCGTGGCGATGCCCGATTGGGGCGCCGCAGCCCGGTAGGGGACCCGGAGCCGATCGAGCTCGGCCAGGCATTCTGCCTGGCTCAGCCTGCCGATGCGGGTCGCGAGGGCCACGCCCGCAACTGCCGGGAGGGACTCGGGGGGCTGCGACGCCGGCGCCGAGGTCGGGGCCTCGATGCGTACCGCGACCCTCAGCGGCTGCGGCTCCGGCTCCGGCGGCGTCCCCGGCGTCGCCGTGGTCACCACCGGCCCGCAGGCCGCCAGGACACGTAACACCGCGAAAAGAGTGGCGATGGCGAGGACCGTCGCCGCTGTTCGAACCGCCCGCTGCACCGGGGCCAGCCTAGCAGCGACCCCCGCCCGAAGACAAGGGGGGTCGACGAAGGGCGGTCAGGGGTCGACGCGGTTTCCGGACCGGAGGTCAGTGTCTACGGTGCTGGCGGTGCTCCCAGCCCCGCTTCCGGCCGTGCTTGCCCTGGCGCCGCGACTTCTGGCGCTCCTGCTGCCGCGCCCGCTCCCGCTTCTGCGCCAGCTTCTTCGGCATCTTGAGCGGCGGGGCCGGCGCCAGGTTGGCGAAGTCGCCCGTGCACACGTCACAGCGGCCGCAGGCCGGGGGCTTCGGGTCGCCGAAGTACTGGCGCAGGAGCACGCTGCGGCAGCTCTCGGCGTGCGCGTAGTCCACGACCTGCTGCAGCCGCCGGGGGTCCGCGATGCGCCGCGTCTCGTCGCGGACCGCGGCCGCCCGCGCCGTGTCGGCCACGCTGGTGGCCGCCGCCGCCGGCTGCCACTGGTGCGCACCCACCTCGGTCACGAGGCCCAGGTCCCGCAGCTCGCCCAGCAGGGACATGGCGTAGGTGGCCCGCGTGTGGGCCGCCAGGGCCAGGTCCGCGGCCGACACCGGCCGGTTCTCCCCCGCCCACGCCGCCAGCGCCTCGACCAGGTGCGCAAGGCTGCGCTTGGGCGGGTACTTCTCCTTGATGAAGTGCTCCTGCACGCCCAGGTCCGACTCGTCGAACAAGAGCACGCAGTGCGAGGGCTTGCCGTCGCGGCCGGCGCGGCCGGCCTCCTGCACGTACTGCTCGATGGAGCCCGGCGTCTGGTAGTGGATGACGAAGCGGATGTCGGGCTTGTCGATGCCGAGCCCGAACGCGTTGGTGGCGGCCATGACCCGCCGGTCGCCCCGCGCCATGAAGCGGTCCTGCTCCTGCTGGCGCTCGGCGGTCGACATCTTGCCGTGGTAGCGGCCGACCGGCACCTGCGCGATGCGCAGGGCCATCCACACCTCCTCGACCCCGGCGATGGTCGAGCAGTAGACGATGCCCGGGCTCGGGAGCTCGCGGGCCAGCCGTACCAGCTCGCGCACCTTGGAGCCGTAGGCGCTCGGGCGGAGCACGACGAAGCGCAGGTTCGGCCGGTCGGGGGAGGCGGTGATGAAGTCCGGGTCCCGGAGGCCGAGGAAGTTGCGGATGTCGTTGCGGACCCGCAGCACGGCGGTGGCGGTCAGCGCGAGCACCTGCGGCCGGCCCAGCTCGGTGATGCGGTCGCCGAGCGTCAGGTAGGCGGGGCGGAAGTCGTGCCCCCATTCGGAGACGCAGTGCGCCTCGTCGATCGCGATGAGCCCCACGTGCGCCGCCCGCAGCACCTCGCGCATCTCCACCGAGCCCAGGGTCTCGGGCGTGGTCAGGACGATGAGGGGCTGCTCGCCGCTGCGGATGCGGCCGAGCGCCGCGCGCCGCTCCGCGGCCTTGAGGGTGCTGTCGAGCCGCACGACCGGCAGGTTGCGGGCCTTGAGCTTCCCCTCCTGATCGGTCATGAGGGCGATGAGCGGCGACACCACCCCCGTGATGCCGTCGACCATCATGCCCGGGAGCTGGTAGCAGAGGGACTTGCCGCTGCCCGTGGGCAGCACGGCCACGACGTCACGGCCCGAGAG
>JACRCY010000524.1 GCA_016218785.1 Deltaproteobacteria bacterium | reverse complement strand
GCAGCGGCTTGGGCGGCTCGATCATGATGTCGTCGAGCGCGGCCGTGTCGAGGTACTCGGGCACCGCCTCGGGCACGGCCTGGGACTTCGCGCTGGCGGCCGTAGGTGGTGATCCGGGAGCGCCGACCCCGAGCCTGGTTCCGCCCGTCTGCGCCGGGCCCAACGACCTCCCGCACTTGCTGCAGGTGGTGACGCCGGCGGGATTCTCCTGACTGCATTGAGGACAGGTGCTCATGCGGTCGTCCACCCGGCGGTGGATGGTAGCCATCAGCGGGAACCGGTGTCAAACTCCTCCGCCGACGGCCGCCGCGGCGAAGCCCGGGCGCGCCTCGCTCCAATCGTGTGAGCGGCCTGACCGTCATTTCGTCATGACTTGAAACAGGGGCCAGCGACGGATGGATAGTACTGGCGCGCGTGCGGGAGTTGGTGTAGCTTCTCTCGGGCTCGCCGCAGTCGGCCGGTGCCGAGGGTGAGGGCACCGCGCGTCAGGGAATCAGGTCGGGAGCGCGAGCCTACCCCCTCGAAGCAGCTACTTGAATGGGACAGCGTCAATTCCCTTGGCAGGTGCACTCGACTGAAGAAAGACTGAAATCATGACCACAGACACGCAGGCCGTACATCGATCGGGGACCCGTGGGCGACTCCCGACCGGGCTCCTCGCCGCGCTCGGCATGGCTGCCCTCGTGGGCTCGGGCTGTACGCCGGACATCCCCACCGAGTCCCCGTCGGTGTTCTTCGAGTTCCAGTTCGACCCGTCGTCGACGCCCCCGAAGGCCTACGAGCCGAACCTCCTGGTGACCAACCCGGAGACGCAGCGCATCGATTTCAGCGTGGGCGGGATCATCATCCCGGAGGATCCGCTCGAGTGCCAGACGCAGACCGCGCTGTCGGTCGCGCAGTGCGAGCTCTACTGGTCGATCCAGGGGCTCGACGGGTTCCCGACGTTGACGCCGGGACGCACGCCGGTGAGCGCCGCGCTCGATACGAACACGCTGACCCTGCCCGGGAACGTCCTCGTCTACGAGTTCATGCGCGGCCAGAGCCCGGTCACGGCCCTCGACGTCGCCTACGACGCCGCCGACGGCGTCCTCACCATCGATCCCCAGGAGGGCTGGGAGCTCGGCGGGCTCTATCTCGTCAGCCTCCGTGGGTATGCCAGCGGCGTCAAGGATCTGGACGGCAACGAGGGGGTCAAGTCGCAGATCTACTCGCTCCTCAAGCAGGAGGACTCGCTGTCCTGCGGGGCCACCACGCTGGATGAGATCCACGCGGGCTGCACCTACTACAACCTCTTCGCCGGCGACGCGCGCTTCAAGGACCTGCCGCCCGCCGAGCAGAAGGCGGCCCTCGGCGCCACCCTGCTCCAGCTCGAGCAGCTGCGGCAGCTGTACCGCGGCGAGTTGCCCGGCGGCCTGCCGTTCAGCGCGTGGGACGCCGTCGCCGAGAAGGGGGAGATGCCGCCGGAGGAGGTGGGCATCCTGTGGGCGTTCCGCACGCACACGGCCTCGGTGATCGAGCTGAACCCGAACAAGGGGCTGGTGCCCGTGGTGACGGCCCCCACGGAGATCCGCATCCCGGTGAAGGGGCCCATCCAGGAGGACACGCTCAAGCCCTTCAGCCTGACCGACGCCACCGGCACGGTGTTCCTGCTCGACGCCACCGCGTTCCTGGGAGGGGATTTCCTGGGCGCGCTGCCGGCGTTCGCGACCACGTACGAGAACGGCGCCATCGTGCTCACCACGAGCGCGGCGCTGGTCCAGGGCCACCTGTACATGACCCTGGTGACCACCGAGGTCGAGGGCAAGGCGGGCGTGCCGATCGTGCCGTCGCCGGTCACCGTGCTCCTGCGCACGCGCGGCGCGCTGGTCGACGACTTCGCGGGCTGTCCCGCGCAGCCGGACCCGACGTGCCCCCCGACCGCACCGCCGACCGACCTGCCGACGGCCAAGAGCCTCGTCAGCGGCCTCAAGGCGGCCGAGGCCTGCCTGCTCGAGGACGGGCGCCAGCAGTTCCAGGCCCTGCTCGACAATCAGATGGTGCTCGACCTGACGAAGACCGCCGACCGGCCGAACGGCCTCACGCGCGAGCTCGTCGCGTTCATGTACGGGCTCACGTACTGCGGACAGTAGCCGACTAGCTGCCGACCCGCCCTCACGAGGGCGGCGCCGGTTCGAGGACCACGATGACACGCAATCGTTACCGCATGCCTCTCCTGGTCGGCACCGCGCTGGCCATCTTCGTGGGCCTGGCCCCGGCGCCGCGCGCCCGGGCCGGGGGGTTCCTGCTCACCGAGCAGTCGGCCGAGGGGATCGCGATGGCCTCGGCGGTCGCCGCCAGCACCACCGAGCCGGCGGCCGTCTGGTACAACCCCGCGGCGCTCTCCTTCATGCCGGGCTACCAGGCCTCGGTGGGCGGCGTCGTGTACTTCGGCCAGCCGAGCTTCGACCCGGCCGACGGCTCGGGGACCATCAAGGCCAAGCCGACCCGCCAGCCCGTGCCGGCCTGCTTCATCACCGGCCGCTTCCACGACCGCGTGGCGGCCGGCCTCGGCCTCTACATCCCCTTCGGCCTCGGCATCGGCTGGGACGAGAACTGGCTGGGCCGCGACAGCGGCATCAAGGGGTCGATCATGACCCTCGACATCAACCCCGTGGTGTCGGTCAAGCTGGCGCGCAACCTGAGCCTGGCGGCCGGCTTCGATCTCATGCGCTCGGCCGTGGACATCACCCAGGGGCTGAACGCCATCGGCGGTGGGAGCGCGCGCATCGGTGGTACCGCCTGGGGCTACGGCGGCAACGCGGCCCTGCTCTACCGCGCGCTCCCCGAGAGGCTCCACTTCGCCGCCACCTACCGCAGCCGCGTGAAGCTCGACTTCGCCGGGCGGGCCCATTTCGCGGTCACCGAGCCGGTCTTCTCGGCGCAGCTGTTCGATCAGGGCGGCGCCGCCAAGATCACGGTCCCGGACATCATCGGGCTCGCCGTCATGGTCCGGCCCCACCACCGGCTCACGCTCGAGCTCGACGCCAACGTGGTCCTGTGGAGCACGTACAAGGACATCCCGCTCGACTTCGCGGAACCCCAGACCCCCGACTCGGGCCTGCACCCGAACTACCACGACCAGGTGAGCGTGCGCCTCGGGGCCGACTGGAAGACGCCGGTCACGGGCCTGCACGTGAAGGGCGGCCTGATCTTCGACCAGAACCCGGCCCCGCAGGACGGGGTCTCCCCGCTGCTCCCCGACGCCCACGCCGTGGACGTCAGCCTCGGCATCGGCTACGTCACGCGCTGGCTGCGGGTCGATCTGGGCTACATGCTGGTGAACTTCCTGCCGTCGAAGGCAGTTCCCAACGCGGACCGGCCGGCGCAGAGCCCCGCCGGGACCTACCGCACCTCCACCGCTCACCTCCTCGGGCTGACGCTGACCGGCCGCCTGGGCCAGCCACAGGCCGCCGCGGCACCGGCGCCGGCGGCCGCGCCGGCCCCGCCACTGGCGCGCTAGGCCAGCACCGCGCGCGCGGCGGCGAGCGCCGCCGTCACCTCCGCGTCCCCGATCTCGTAGTGCGTCACCATGCGGACCTCGGTCGCGCTGAAGGCGCCGCACAGGACGCCGTGCGTGCGCAGGCCGCCGACGAAGCGCTCCGCCGCCGGCACGTCCGCGGGACCGGGCACCAGCTCCGGCCGCAGGCGGAAGACCAGGATGTTGCTCCGCACCCGCGTCGGGTCGAGCTCGACCGCCGGGAGCGTCGCGAGCCCGACCGCGAGCCGCTGCGCCCGGTCGTGGTCCTCGGCGAGCCGGGGGACCATGTCGCGCAGGGCCACCAGGCCGGCCGCGGCCAGCACGCCCACCTGGCGCATGCCGCCGCCCAGCATCTTGCGGACCCGCCGCGCCTCGGCGATGAGGTCGGTCTCGCCCACCAGCATGGAGCCGACCGGCGCCGCCAAGGCCTTCGACAGGCAGAACATGACCGTGTCGCACCCGCGGGCCAGCTCGGCGGGGCTCTCGCCGGTGGCCGCCGCGGCGTTGAAGATCCGCGCGCCGTCCAGGTGCACGCGCAAGCCGTGGCGGCGGGCCACGTCGAGCAGCGTGCGGGTATGGGCCGAGCCCATCGGCAGGCCCGACCAGAGGTTGTGCGTGTTCTCCAGGCACAGGAGCCGGGTGGGCGTCACGTAGCTAGCCTGCGGGTGCACGGCGGCCTCGACCTGGGCCGGATCCAGGAAGCCGTCCTCGGTCGGGACCGGCCGCGGCAGCGCGCCGGAGAGCGCCGCCATGGCACCGAGCTCGAAGTTGAAGATGTGACCACGGGCCTCGATGATCACCTCGCTGCCGCGGATGGTCTGCAGGTGCACCGCGATCTGGTTGCCCATGGTGCCGGTGGGCACGAACAGGGCCGCCGGCCGTTCCAGGCGGGCCGCCGCCGTCTCCTCCAGGAGCCGCACCGTGGGATCCTCGCCGTAGACGTCGTCTCCCACCTCGGCCGCGGCCATGGCGCGACGCATGGCCGCGGTGGGACGCGTGACGGTATCGGAGCGCAGGTCGATCATTGGTAGATCCTGCCCTTTCACACGTTGTGTTGCATCGGTGAAAGGGCAGGACCCCCTTTCAAACCGTGCGTGCCGATTTCCGGCACACGGCTTACCGATGGCCTTCCTGGCGAGGCATGCACGCCGCGCGGTGT
>JACRCY010000523.1 GCA_016218785.1 Deltaproteobacteria bacterium | reverse complement strand
CTAGTCCGCCTGACCGGCGTCGTCAACGGCGCGACGCCCGCTAGGGTAGCGCAACCCGGGCCGGACGCCAGGACGGACCTCGTGCGAGGCGCGCCTGCGAGGGGCGCCTTGAGGCATCCGCGCGCCTGGGGTAGGCTCGACGCCACCGAGGAGCACTGCCCCGTGACGAAGCACGAGTGCGCGGTCTGCGGCCACGTCTACGACCCCGAGATCGGGGACGACTCGCAGGACATCCCCCCTGGCACCCCCTTCGCCAACCTCCCCGACGATTGGGTCTGCCCGGTCTGTGGCGCCACCAAGGAGATGTTTGAGGCGCTGGCGTGATGCCGGGGCGCCGCGGCCGCGCGCGCCCGGCCGGCGCGGCGTGGCTCAGGGGTTGACCACGTGCAGGGCGCGGCGGTCGGTCGCGAGGGCGGCCTCGCCGAGGGCCTCGGCGAGGGTCGGGTGCACGTGGATCACGGCGGCGAGGTCCTCGGCGGTGGCGTTCATCTCGAGGGCCAGCGTGGCCTCGGCGATGAGGTCGCCGGCGTGCGGCCCCACGACGTGCACGCCCAGGAGCGTGTCGTCCTCGGCCGCGGCGATCACCTTGACCAGGCCGTCGGTCTCGCCGATCGCCTGCGCCTTGCCGAGGGCGCGGAGCGGGAAGCGGCCGACGCGTACCGTGCGCCCCTGCGCCACCGCCTCGGCCTCGGTCAGGCCGACGGCCGCGATCTCGGGATCGGTGAAGACCGCGAAGGGGGCCGCCGCCGAGGGGGCGTCGCGCCGTTGACGACGCCGGTCAGGCGGACTAGGGTTTCGCTGTCGGCCGGTACGGCCGGCACCCCGATCCGGTCCCATGGGAGGCTCGACATGACGAAGCTCGCGCTGGTGCTCGGCGCTGCCCTCCTGCTCCTCGTGGCCGCCGCGTGCGGCCAGGGGAAGGAGCAGCCGCAGCCGCCGACCCCGGCCAAGGTGGTGACCCCGCCGGTCAAGGCGAACGTCCCCCCGACCAAGGCCGACACCCCGCCCACGCCCGTGGCGGCTGGCGACGGCACGGTGTTCGCAAAGCGCGCGCCCGCCGTCGGCGACAAGTCGGAGGACAAGGTCGGCATGACCATGGCGATGGAGACCTCCGTCGACGTTGACGGGAAGGGCAAGCCGCAGAAGGCCACCATGGAGAAGTCCGAGAGCGAGACCCGGCAGGAGGAGGTGCTCGCGGTCAAGGGCGAGGCCGCGACCAAGGTGAAGGTCACGTTCGTCGAGAAGACGGTGACCGTCAAGGAGGAGGGGAAGGAGCGGAAGCGGCCGAGCCCGGTCGCCGGCAAGACCTACGTGGTCGAGGCCAAGGACGGCAAGCTCGTCGTGCTCCTCGACGGGGATCGCCCGGCGCCCCCGATGCAGGCCAAGGTGGTGAAGGAGGCCTACGAGACGCTCGGCAAGGTGGACCCCCTCTACGCCGGGGTGCCCGGGCGGCCGCTCAAGCCCGGCGACAAGGTCGAGGAGCTGGCCAAGGCCATGAAGGAGATCATGCTGACCCGGGCCAAGGAGATGGAGGTGTCGAGCGTCAACGTCGTCTTCAAGGGGGTGAAAGACGGCGAGGGGGTGTTCGAGGTCGAGGTGGCGCTCGCCGCGGTCGAGAAGCCCATGCGCTTCGACATGAAGCTGAAGGGCGAAGCGCGCGTGAGCCTCACGACCGGCCAGCCCATCTCTACGAACCTGAAGGGCCCGATGAGCGTCGGCTCCACCGAGGGGGAGGGCGCCCGGATGAAGATCAGCGGCACGGGTAGCGTCGAGATGACGATGGAGCGGAAGAAGCTGTAGGGCCGCGCCGCCGCATCCCGCGGCGCTACTTCGGGGCGAGGCTCGCCGCCGCCGGCGGCGGCGAGCAGGTGCCGCCCGGCGCCGCGCCGCTGCGGCTGTAGACCGCGATCCGCCCCACGCCACCGCCGCCACCGCCGCCGTTCGGGCTGCCGCCGCCACCGGCATGGCCCGGCTCGGCGCCCGTCGTTCCGGCCCCGCCGGCGCCGCCAGCGCCGATGGTGGGATCGTTGCTGCTGCCGCCCTCGCCGCCGGGAGCAGGGGTACCGTTCGGCTGGCCGGAGGTACCGGTGGCGCCGGCGCCCTGGGCCTGATACGCGGCCCCGCCGCCGCCGCCGCCGTTGGCCGCGAGCACGCCGGTCACGGCCACGATCGGCGCCTCGACCAGGATGCCGCCGCCGGCGCCGCCGCCCCCGGCGGCGCCAAACGTCAAGGAGGCCAGGCCGCGGCCGCCGCCGCAGCCGGCGGCGATGACGATTCCCGTGACGTCGATCCGCACCCCCGCCGCGAGCGGGAGCGCGCCGCCGCCGCCGCCGCCCTCGCCGCCGCCGGCCCAACCGCCGCCGCCGCCGCCGCCACCACCACCGAACAGCGGCGCCAGCGAGGTCGTGCCGAAGACCGTGCCGGGGCCGGGTCCCGCGGCTGAGCCGGCCGGGCCGCCGCTGCCGCCGACCGCGCCGAAACAGCCGCCGCTGCCGCCCGTGTCCTCGCCGTTGCCGGAGGTGGCGCCGGCCGGGGCGCCGGTGGCCCCGGTGGGCGCGGACCCATCGTTCGCCGCGTTGCCGCCGCGCCAGCCGCCGGGCCCGGCGGTCGTGCCCGAGCCCGACACGTCGATCACGCCCTCCACCAGGATGTGGTCGCTGGCGACGATGACCACGGCCATGGTGCCCGTGAACCGCAGGATCACGGACGGCTTGACCCACAGCGAGCGCACCGTGAGGATCACGAGGTCGCGCGCGCCGCCGGCCTGCGTCGCCGTGGTGCGTCCCACCGCAGCCGGCACGTTGGCGCCGGCCGTGGTCACGTCGGTGCTCGTCGTGATCACCCACTCGTAGGTCCCGGCCGTGAGCGTGGCCTCGGCTACGTTGTGTGGCGAGAAGGTGTAGCAACGCGCGTCGCTGCCCAGCGCGAGGCAGCCCATCACGCACGTCGCCGCGACCTCCGGGACGCCCTGCGAGCACCTCGTGAGGTTGTCCCCGTCGCACGAGAGGGCGCCTTCCGAGCAGGGCGTCGTGTCGACCTTCGCGTCGACGGGCTCCGCGTCGCCGCCGGCGTCGGGCGCGGCGTCCTGGCCACCGTCGGCCGGCGGCCGGGACCCTTCGACGCAGGCGTCGGCGAGACCGCCACCGGCGCCGGCGCCGTAGCGCCACCCCGAGGCGCACGACGGGTCGGGGAAGCTGCACCACCCGGTGGGCTCGCAGGTGCCCGGCTCTCCGGCCCGCACGCACGCGCTCGTGCTCGTGCAGGCGAACGGCTCGACCTTCACGCACCCCCCGGCCGCGAGGGCCACGCACCCGGCCGCCACGACGGCGACGCCCAGGAGGACGGGGAGCGCGCCCCGTCCGGCCCGGCGCTCCCGCGGCCCGACCGCGCTGGTCCGACGAGCCCCCGCGAGTACCATTGCCTCCAAGCGTATCGCGCCGCTGCCCGTGGGGTCAATCGAGGCGCGGCTGGTCGCCGCGGTGGAGGCCGCCAGGAGCGGCTGACGGCGGTCGCGCCCCGGACCCGTTGTCGCCGCGCGCGCGGCGCGGCATCATACGCCCCGGGAGGCCACCGTCATGTACGTCGTCTGCGTGCGGGTCGAGGTCAAGCCGGGGCACGAGGAGGACTTCATCCGGGCCACGGCCGCGAATCACGAGGGGACCCGGCAGGAGCCGGACAACCTGCGGTTCGACGTCCTCCGGCAGATCGCGGAGCCGCACAAGTTCACCCTCTACGAGGTCTACCGCGACGAGGCGGGGTTCGCGGCCCACCAGCAGACCGCGCACTACCGGCGGTGGAAGGAGACGGTGGCGCCGTGGATGGCGGGGCCGCGCGTCGGCGACAAGCACCGGAGCCTCCTCCCCGAGCCCTGGGTCTAGGCCATGGCCTTTGCGTTCCGCACTGCGGGCCAGGTGCTCTTCGGCCGCGGCGAGTCGGCGCGCGCCGCGGCGATCGCGGTGGGCCTCGGCCGGCGCGTGCTCCTCTGCACCGGCGCGGCCTCGCTCGAGGCCAGCGGGGCGCTGGACCGGCTGGTCGAACAACTCGGGCGGGCGCCGGACGGGTGCGCGCGCTTCGCCGTGCCGCGCGAGCCGGACGTGCCGCTGGTGGACGAGGCGACGGCCTGCGCGCGCGCCGAGGGGTGCGACGTGGTCCTCGGCTGCGGCGGGGGCGCCGCCCTCGACGTGGCCAAGGCGGTGGCCGCGCTGGCGACCAACGGCGGCGGCGCGCGCGACTACCTCGAGGACGTGGGGCCCGGGGGCGGGCGGGCGCTCGAGCGGCCGTCGCTCCCCACGGTGCTGGTGCCGACGACCGCGGGCACGGGCGCGGAGGTCACGCGCAACAGCGTGCTGCGCGTGCCCGACCGCGCCGTGAAGCGCAGCATGCGCTCCGATCTGCTGCTGCCGCGCGTGGCCGTGATCGACCCCGACCTCGCGGCGGGTGCGCCGCCGCGCGTGGCGGCGGCCGCCGGTCTCGACGCGCTCACGCATCTCGTGGAGGCCTACGTGTCGCGGGCGGCGCAGCCGCTCACCGACGCGCTCGCGGTGCAGGGGATCCCGCTCGCGCTCCGGGGCCTGCGGGCCCTGGCCGACGGCGCCGCCACCCCCGCGACCGCGGAGGGACTCGCGCTCGCCGCGCTCTACGGCGGCATGGCCGTGGCCAACGCGGGCCTGGGCGCGGCCCACGGCCTCGTGGCACCGCTCGGCGGCCTCCTCGAGGTCACGCACGGGGTCGGCTGCGCGGCGCTGCTGCCGAGCGTCATGCTGGTGAACGTCGCGGCGCTGCGCGCCGCGGCCCCGGAAAGCCCGGCGCTGCGGCGCTACGACGAGGTGGCCGGCATCGTGCTCGGCGCAACGGAGTCCCGCGGGGGCCCGGGATTGCCGGAGCGCGCGCCCAAGCGCGCCCCGGCGTCTGTGGAGCGGGCCGCGCGGACGATCGCCGGCCTGCGCCGCCGGCTCGGGCTCCCCGGGATGGCGGAGATCGGGATCCCGGCCGACCGGATCGGGCCCCTGCTGCAGGAATGCCGCGGCGGCAGCATGAGGGCCAACCCGGTGGTGCTCGACGACGCGGACCTGGAACGCATCCTGCTCGGGCGGGTCGACGAGTAGGCGCGCACTGCGCTATCATCGGGGCGCCGCCGGAGCGGCGGCTGGAGGTCGGCAATGCGACGGGTGCTGGTGGTCCTGGTGGTCCTGCCCCTGCTGGGCGCCGGCCGCTGCGGCGGCGGCGAGGAGGAGCTCAACTCCGACGAGCAGGCCGAGGTGACGCTCCACGGCAGCGGCGTGGTCGCGGCGCACCAGGCCCTGGTGGCGGTAGATCAGACGATGGAGATCGACCCGACCCTCGACGTCACCAAGACCCCCGAGCAGAACGCCGACGCGATCCGCCAGCGGGCCGCGGACGGCGGCGGCTGCGTCACGGCCACCGTGAGCGGCGCGACCGTCACGGTCACCTTCGGCGCGGGCTGCAGCGTGCGCGGCAGCACCATCTCGGGCCAGCTCAGCCTCACGGTCACCAAGATCGCCGGCACCATCACCGTGGTGGCCACCTTCGTCGGCGTCGAGGTCGACGGCAAGCACCTCGACGGCAGCATCCAGCTCATGACCACGGGCGACGGCACCTACCAGGTCACCTTCAACCTCACCTCGGGCGACACGACCGTCACCGGCGACGTCGGCCTCGTGGGCGCACCCGGGGAGCTGACCCTCTCGGGCACCCTCACGACCGCGGGCGAGGGCCGGAACGCCTCGGCCACGCTCACCGATCTCCATTACGTGATCGGCGACTGCTACCCGTCGGGCGGGACGCTCAGCATCGCCAGCACCCGCTTCACCGGCACCATCACCTTCCTCGCCACCACGCCGCAGGACGGCCAGGTCGTGATCGGCCGCGGGCGGCTCCAGACCACCGTGAGCCTGCCGGCCTACGGCAGCTGCCCGCCCGGCTGAAGGCGCGGCGGCCGCCGTGCCCGAGCTCCCCGACATCGTCGTCTACGTCGAGCGGCTGAACGCGCTCGTCGGCGGCGCCCCGCTCGAGGGCGTGCGGCTCGGCAGCCCCTTCGTGCTGCGCTCGGTCGACCCGCCGCTCGCGGCGGCCGCCGGCCGCCGGGTGGGCTCGGTGCGGCGCCTGGGCAAGCGGGTGGTCCTCGGCCTCGAGGGGGATCTCTTCCTCGTCATCCACCTGATGATCGCCGGACGGCTGCGCTGGCGCACCCGGGGCGCGGCCCTGCCGCGCCGGCTGGCCTTGGGCGCGTTCGACTTCAGCACGGGCACGCTGCTGCTCACCGAGGCCAGCACCAAGAAGCGGGCCTCGCTGCACCTGTGCGCCGGGGCCGCGGCGCTGGCCGCGTTCGACCGGGGCGGGCTCGAGGTGCTGGAGTCCGACCTGCCGGCGTTCCGGGAGGCGCTGCTCCGCGAGCGCCACACGCTCAAGCGGGCGCTCACCGACCCGCGCCTCTTCAGCGGCATCGGCAACGCCTACTCCGACGAGATCCTGCACCGCGCGCGCCTCTCGCCCGTGCGCCTGGCCCAGGCGCTCGACGCGGCGGAGGTGGCGCGCCTCCACGAGGCCACCCGGGCCACGCTCACCGAGTGGACCCGGCGCCTGCGGCAGGAGGTCGGCGACGGGTTCCCGGAGAAGGTGACCGCCTTCCGCGAGGGGATGGCGGTGCACGGCCGATACCAGAAGCCCTGCCCCGACTGCGGCGCGCCGGTCCAGCGGATCGTCCACGCGGACCACGAGACCAACTACTGCCCGAGATGCCAGACGGGCGGCCGGCTCCTCGCCGACCGCTCCCTGTCGCGCTTGCTCAGGGACGACTGGCCGCGCACCCTCGAGGAGCTGGAGGAGGGCCGGGCGGCCGCGCGGGTCACGTCCAGCGGAACAACCTGAGCGCCAGGACGAAGCTCAGGAGCCCCCACCCCGCCAGCACCAGGAGCTGCGGCGCGACCGCGAGGAGCGAGGCGCCGTCGCCCATGATGGCGCGCAACGCGTCGTTGAGGGCGGTCAGCGGCAGCAGGCGGATGAAGGGCTGCATGAAGTCGGGGAAGCGGCTGGTGGAGAAGAAGACGCCCGACAGCAGCATCATCGGCATGGTGCAGAGGTTGATGAGCCCGGACATGGTCTCGAGGGTCTGGGCCCGGCTCGCGAGCAGCGTGCCGAGGCCGGCGAAGGAGAGCGCGCCGACGATGATGACCACCGCGAGCGTGAGGGGCGAGCCGCTGAGGCCCACGCCGAAGATGAGCCACGAGAAGACGAGCAGGGTGACCACCTCCAACGGGACGAAGACCAGGCGGCCGAGCATGTGCCCGAGGAGGTAGTCGCGGCGGCGCATGGGCGTGGCGAGGAAGCGCTTGAGGAGCCGGTGGGTGCGCGCGTCGGTGATGGCCCAGCCGAGGCCCCACAGGCCGCCCCCCATCAAGTTGAAGCCGAGCAGGCCCGGCACCAGGAAGTCGATGTAGCGCGCCCCCCGGGCGGTCACCTGGTCCGCGACCGTCGCCACCGGATCGGTGCGACCGCGGCCGCGCTGGACGGCCGTGTCGACGGTGAGGTGGGCGAGGCTGCTCTCGGGACGCGTCGGGTCGAAGCGGTAGCGCAGCGGCGTCCCCGGCACCACCTGGATCGCCACCTTGCCCAGGCGCAGGGCGCGGTCGGCCGCGGCGGCGTCGAGCACGGTCACCTTGACCGTGGGGTCGCGGCGCAGCGCCTGCTCGAGTTCCGCGGCTCCCGGCCCGGCGACCACGGCCACGGCCGCCGGGTCCGGCTGCTGCTGGCGGAACGCGATCCCCAGGGCCAGCGCCAGGAGCGCCGGGAAGAGGAAGGTCCAGAAGATCGTCTCGGGCCACCGGAGCGGCTCGAGCAGGCGGTAGCGCCACAGCTCGAAGAGCGGGCTACTCATCCCGGAGGCGCCTCCCGGTGAGCGCCACGAACACGTCCTCGAGGGTCGCCTGGCGCGTGGCCAGCGACTCCAGCCTGAGGCCGCGCGCGCGCGTGAGGTCGAGCAGCGCCGGCAGGGTGACGCGCGCATCGGTGGTGGCGAGCAGGAGGGTACGGCCGGTGTGGCGCAGGCCGCGCACCTCGGGCAGGGCCTCGAGGTCGACGTCGGGGAGGGCGGCGTCGCCGAGCGCGAACTCGACCACCTGCTCGCCGCCGAGCGTGGCGATCAGCTCCGGCGGGCTGCCGAGCGCGATCACCTTGCCGTGGTCGACGACCGCCACCCGGTCGCACAGCCGCTGCGCCTCCTCCATGTAGTGCGTAGAGACGAGCACGGTCCGGCCCCGCTGGCGGTAGGAGCGGATGGTGTCGCCGATGTGGAGGCGCGCCTGCGGATCGAGCCCGGTGGTGGGCTCGTCGAGCACCAGGAGGTCGGGATCGCCCACCAGCGCGCAGCCGAGCGCGAGCCGCTGCCGCTGGCCACCCGAGAGCTTCACGGTCCAGGTGCGGGCCTTGTCGCCGAGGCCGACCTCCTCCATGACGTCGGCGGGGGCGCGTCCGCTCGGGTAGAAGCTGCGGAACAGCCGGAGCACCTCGATCACGGTGAGGCGCTCGGGGAGGCGCGTCTCCTGCAACGAGACGCCGACGCGCGCGCGCAGGGACCGGTCGCCGCGGCCCCAGGTGCGGCCCAGCACCCGGACCTCGCCCGCGGTCGGCTCCTGCAGCCCCACGATGATCTCGATCGTGGTCGTCTTGCCGGCGCCGTTGGGGCCCAGCAGGCCGAAGCACTCGTCCGTGCGGATCTCGAGGTCCAGCCCGTCCACGGCCTTGACGTCGTCGAAGTGCTTGCGCAGGCCGCGCAGCACGACCGCCGGCGGGCCGCCGGCGTCGGGCTGCGTCCCGGGCCGGCGCAGCAGGACGGCGGGCGCGGGGGCGGGTGCCATGGTCGCGGCGGTGGACATGGGCGGCCCGTGGTGGGATGCCGGCGCGCCCCGGCGTCGCTCAGGCCGGGGCCGGCCCCGGCGCCTCCCCCTCGGCCAGCTGGCAGGCGAACGAGTCGTCGGCCTGCTCGCACACCAGCCGGCGCATCAGGACGTCGGGGTAGTCGGGCATGTAGCGGACCCACAGCTTGATGGGGATGTCGGTCAGGTCCTCGTTGGACGGCGCCAGGCACAGGCCCAGCACGAAATCCATGAGGTACCGGATGTTGGTCGCGAAGTGGCCGTGGTAGTCGGGGTTCTCGCGCTGGGCCAGCACCCGCTCCTCGTGCATGCCGGCGCCGATCTCCGACTCGACCGCGTCGGCGTAGGTCGAGACGATGGCCTCGAGCATCACGTGCTCCTCGGCGTAGTCGAGGAAGTCGTGGTAGCGCGGCTCGATCTCGTCCGCGGCGAAGCCCCGCTTGAGGAAGGTCTCGACGGCGCGCCCGCGGGGAGCCTTCTGGCGCAGCCCCTCGCGCGGTAGGGGCACCGCCATGCGCACGTTGGTCGCGTTGTAGAGGCCGGTGTGGTGCTCCTCCTCGATGATCTTGGCGCCCTCGGTGGCGCGCAGCGCGGCCACGATGTCGCCGTAGTGCTCGGGGGAGGCGAGGATCTTCACCCCGGCCACGTCGGGGATGGCCATGATCGGCAGCTCCGACTGGATGGTGCCGCGGCGGATGGCCTTGAGCACGCGGCGCTCGGCGTGGCGGAACTCCTCGACCTGCTCCTCGTAGGGCGTGATCAGGGCCGAGAGGGGGATTCCCAGCTTCTGGGCGCGCTCGGCGGCGAAGGCCTCGGCGCTGTCCCGGATGTGGGTGAACATGAAGTCGATGATGCGGCGGGCGCCCTTCTCGGCGATGCGGCGGAAGCGCTTGATGCGGGTGGAGCCGATGAAGCGCGGGCGGCCGCCGTTCTCGAGGTAGTAGACGCGGCCGCCGAAGGGCGTCTCGCGGTAGTAGTCTTCGGGGAAGCGCCGGTAGCGGGCGATCAGCTCCTCGACGCGCGGCGTGTGCACCGTGCAGTGATCGACGAGGTAGTCCTTGAGGATCCCCTTGGTGTTGCAGACGAAGCTGCGCGGCGCCTCGCCGTGCACGCGGGTCAGGAGCTCGGACGTGAACCAGTCGAGCCAGAGGGTGGCGGCATACGAGTTGAAGTTGACGATGCCCTTGAGCAGGGCCACGTCGCCGACGCGCGGGCGATTCACGATCCAGCGCGAGACGATCTCGGCCAGCTGGACCCGGTGCGCATAGCTCTCGAGGTAGAGCATCTTCCCCGCACGCCTCGTAGCCCCTCGCGTGTCAAGCGCGCCGGAGCGCGGGCGATCCTTAGCACGTTGCCGCGCGGATGTCGACCCGCTCACTGCCGCCCGGGCAGGGGTTGCGCACCGGTCCCCGACTGTGGTGTGCTCGTCGGCGAAGCGCTGGAGCGGAGGATGCGATGCGTCATGGGGCGCTGATCCTGGCAGCGGTGGCAGTGCTCGGTGGTGGGTGCGGCGGCGATGACTACGTGGCGTTCGACGCCGCTCCCGCGGACCTGTCGCAGTACGACTCGGCGCGTCCCGCGGACGGCCCGGCCGACGGCGGCGCCGACACGCTCCCCGACTGCGGCCTCGGTCCCGCGCGGCCCGACGGCGCCCCCTTCGTGCCGACGCCGGCGGACATCGACTTCGCCGCCGTGCACCCGCTGCCGACGGGGGAGCAGATCCTGTTCAACGACTGGGGCGCGAGCCCCAACAAGCTCTACTCGATGACGCCCGACGGGCAGACGGTCACCGAGGTGTTCGTCGCCTACCGCATCTGGAGCATGGGCGTCTCGCGGGCCCGGGACCAGATCGCCTTCTCCAGCGGCTACGACCTCGACACTCAGAACCAGCACTACGGTATCCCGACCCTGGGCGATGCGATCCAGCACACGTTCATCTACGACGTGGCGAGCCAGACCGCCCAGGTCGTGGCCTACGGCAGCATCAACGACGAGTGCCACATGTTCGGCCCGAGCGACACGGCGCTCTACGTGTGCCGGCGCTACGACTTCCAGGCCAGCTGCGACGGCTGGGACATCCAGTACACCAACCGGGGCTGGCGGATCGGCCGCATCGATCGGCCCGGCAACGCCTTCACCTTCCTCACGCCCGACGTGGACCTCGATTGGGCCCTCTCGCCGCAGCCCACGCCCGCCGGCGACACCCTCTTCTACGGCCGCATCCAGATCTCGGGCACGACGCAGACGCGCACGGTCATGAAGATGGCGTTGCCCACGGGCACGCCCCAGGAGTGGAAGGCCAACGCGAGCTTCCCGGTCCTCTCCCCCGACGGGACCCGCCTCGCCTATCAGAACTGGGACGATCAGTACACGCTCTACGTCGCCAACGTCGACGGCAGCCAGCCCACCCGGATCGCGAACCGGAAGAACGCCAGCGAGGCGGTCTTCTCGCCCGACGGCGCGCAGGTGGTCTTCCTGTACGACGAGAACGACGGCTGCTGCATCGAGGCAGTGACGGCCGACGGCACCGAGGCGAACGTGCCGCGGTGCCTGCGCAACTGCGGCACCACGAACGAGTTCATCACCGAGCTCGACTGGATCACGCGCTAGCGCCGGCGCAGATCGAAGTCGTCGAGGAACTCGTCGATCGCGGCGTGGACCGCGTCGGGTCGCTCGAGCTGGACCAGGTGGCTATGGCCGGGGAAGACCCGGAGGCGCGCCGTCGGGATGACCCGCTGCATCTCCTCGCCCAGGGCGGGCGGCGTGAACTGGTCCCGGTCGCCGGCGATGACGAGCGTGGGCACCTGGATCGTCGGCAGCACGTCCCGCGCCGTGTGCTCGAAGTACGACGCGCAGATCTCGCCGAACACGCCGGGGTCGAGGCGGGACACGTGGTCGAAGAGCCCGTCGAGCGCGGCGCGCGGGCACAGCTCCCGGTGAGCGCCGCCGAGGAGGTAGGCGATCTCGCGAGGCAGCCCGCTGCGGGCGACAAGGAGGCCGAGGCGCGCGAGCGGCCCGAAGCGCCCCAGCGCGCGCAGCCCGGCCGCGAGCCCGCGGCGCAGCGCCGGCGCGGTGGAGAGGCGGTCGAGCGGGTGGCCCCAGGTGCCGCAGATGAGCACCAGCGCGCGCACGTCGTCGGGGTGGCGGCGGTAGTGCTCCAGCGCCACCTGCACGCCGAAGGAGAGGCCGCAGACGATGGCCGGCGCCGCGGCCGCCGCCACGAGGACCGCGTGGGCGTCGTCCGCGAAGTGCTCGGTCGAGACGCTGCCCCGATCCTGCGGCGGGGCGGCGCCGCCGTGGCCGCGGTAGTCCCAGAAGAGGACCTCGCACCGCTGGCGGAAGTGCTCGACGAAGAAGGGCCAGTGGTGGTGGGTCGAGACCAGGCCGTTGAGGATCAGCAGCGGCGGCCCCTCGCCCCGTACCAGGTAGCGGAGCGGCTCGCCGTCGTCGGCGTAGGCCACGCGGTCGCCGGGCGGGTCGAAGGGAGCGGCGGCAGGCGCAGTCGCGATCATTGGTAGATCCTGCCCTTTCACACGTTGTGTTGCATCGGTGAAAGGGCAGGACCCCCTTTCAAACCGTGCGTGCCGATTTCCGGCACACGGCTTACCGATGGCCTTCCTGGCGAGGCATGCACGCCGCGCGGTGT
>JACRCY010000522.1 GCA_016218785.1 Deltaproteobacteria bacterium | reverse complement strand
GGGGCCGCCGTCGGGGGCCGGCGCGCGGGCGGCCGGCGACGCCGTGGCCGCGGCTGGCGGCGCGGGCGTCGCCGCCGGGCTGCAGGCGGACACGAGCAGGGCGAAGATCGGGACGACGAGGGCTCGGACGACTCGGGACCACACGCTCATCGGGCACCTCCTGGTTGTTCGGCCCGAGACGAGCGTACGCCCCACACTGTCGGGGTTCGTCACCCGCAGGTCATTCGATGTAATTCGTTGTCGGGATGGGGCTACTTGACGGTGACCTTCGCCGTGGCCGTCTTCTTGCCGGCCGCGGCCGTGATCTTGACGTTCCCCTTCTTCTCCGCGGTCACCGCGCCGGCCGCGACGGCGGCGACCTTCGGGTTGGACGACGTCCAGGTCACGGGCACGTCCGCCACGGGCTTGCCCTTCTTGTCGAGCGCCGTGGCCGAGAGCTTCACGGTGCTGCCCTTCTTCAGCTTCGCGGTCGTGGGCTTCACGACCAGCTTGTGGAAGACAGGCGCCTCGCCGCTCTTGACCGTGACCTCGGCCTGGCCCCTGATCACGTCGAGGGTCGCGGTGATGACGGCCTTGCCGGGCGCCATGGCCGAGACCCGCCCCCCCACCACGCGCGCCACCTTGGGCTCGCTCGTGTCCCAGTCGATCCCCTTGGCCGCGAGCGGGTTGCCGGCGTCGTCGGCCACCTTCACCTCGAGGCTGGCGGTCTTCCCGGGCTCCTTGAACTCGAGGGTGGCGGGCGTCACGATCACGGTGGCGGGGATGCTCACCTTCACCTTGCCCTCGGCCTTCAGCTCGCCCACGGTCGCGGTGATGACCGCCTCCCCGGACTTCTGCGCGGTCACCCGGCCGGTCTCGTCGACGGTGGCGACCAGGGGCGCCGAGCTGGTCCACTTGGGCCGCTGGGCCGGGAGCGGGTCCATCACCCGCTGGCCCTGGGCATCCTTGAGGATGGCCCTGAACGTGGCCCTCGCGCCCTTGGTGCCGAGCGTCTCGGCCTCCGGATCGACCGTCACCGTCTTGACCGATTGAGTGCAGGAGCACGCGAGGGCCAACAGCCCCGCGAGGCAGGCGGTGCGCTTCATCAGTCCCTCCTCACGTCCGGCAAGTGTCCGTTATACCAGATCCGCCGACGGGGCCGGGGTTGATTCCGGCCGGCCGTTGGGCGATGGTCTGCCGGAGCGGCCATGCCGGGACCCGGGCCCCACTACGTGCTGCAGATCCTGCGCCGGAACCGCGGGCTGCTGATCCTGTCCACGGCGGCGGTGGCGCTGGAGGCGGGCCTGCTGCTGCTCTACCCCTACCTGAGCAAGTACCAGGTCAACGTGCTCGAGGGGCGCGGGGGCCTAGCCTTCGCCGGCCTGCGCACGCCGGCGGCGGTGTTCCTGCTCGTGGTGGGGCTCATCCTCTGCGCCAACCTGGTCACCACGCTGCTCGCGGGGCTCGGGCGGCCGCTCGAGACGCTGCTGCGCGAGCGGCTGGTGATGGACGCGGACCGCCTGCTCTACGAGAAGCTGGAGCAGATGGACGCCGGCTTCCTCGAGAACCCCAAGAACCGCAAGCTGGTCTACAGCTTCTTCGACGTCAACGTGCTGCCGGTGTCGGTGCTGGAGTTCCTCCGCTCGGTCGTCAAGATCGTGATCGCGCTGGCGGGCATCCTCCCCATCCTCGCCTTCGTCGACCTCAAGCTGTGCCTGCTGATCGCGGCCTTCAGCGCGGTCCAGCTCCTCATCCTCCGCTTCCGCGTGCGCCGCGAGAACGCCTTCCGCCTCTACAAGGCCCGGGCCATGGCCGGCATCAACGAGCTGACCTTCCTGCTCCGCTACTACTTCCACCAGGTCTTGGGGGCCGCCGGCGAGGAGCGCGTCATGCCCCGCTTCTGGGAGAAGCGCCGCCAGGTCGTCGCGCTCGAGCTGACCCAATCGCGGATCGGCGCCCGGTACGAGATCTTCGACCACGTCATCGCGAACCTGTCGCTCTTCGCCGCGGCCGTGCTGATCGGCTACCGCGTGCTCCACGGGGGCATGAGCATCGGGGCGTTCGTCATGGTGACGCTCTACACCGCGCAGCTGCAGTCGAGCCTCTCCGCCATCAACCTCAACATCGGCGAGTGGTACCGGCTGCGCACGATCTTCGTCCAGCTCGGCTTCTTCCTGTCGATGAAGCCGCGGGTCGACGTCTCGTCCACCCGCAGCCCGGGGCAGCCGCTCGCCGGGGACGTCGCCCTCGAAGCCGTGGACTTCCACTACCCCGGGCTGCTCGACGACGAGAAGGCCTACATCGGTCACCTCGTCGAGGAGCTGTCGCTGGCCAACCGCCGCCGGGAAGCCTCTCCGAGCGACTACGAGCTGGTCCGCGAGTGGAAGGCGCTCCTCGAGGAGCACCGCGAGCCGTTCCCCGCGGTCCTGCGGGGCCTCAGCTGCCGCTTCGAGCGCGGCAAGGTCAACGCGCTGGTCGGCCGCAACGGGTCGGGCAAGTCCACCATGATGAAGCTGCTGGTGCGCGGCTACGACCCCGACGCCGGCCGGATCGTGGTGGCGGACGAGCCGCTGCGCGGGCTCGACCCGCGCTACGTGCGACGCTGCTTCAGCCTCGTGACCCAGGTCCCCTTCGTCCTCGACTCGTTCTCGATCCGGGACAACCTCCTGCTCGGCTGCGCCCCCGACGTCGCCGAGGATCGCGTCTGGGCCGTCCTCGAGCGCCTCGACCTGAGACGGGTGATCGAACGCTCCGCGCGCGGGCTCGACAGCCTCGTGGGCGACGAGGTCAGCCTTTCGGGCGGCGAGTCCCAGCTCCTGGTGCTGGCGCGCACCCTGCTCCAGCGGCGCCCCTTCATCCTCCTCGACGAAGGGACCAGCCAGCTCGACGCGGAGCACGAGCTGCGCGTCCTGGAGCTGCTGCAGGAGTCGCGGCAGGAGTCCACCGTCGTGATCATCACCCACCGCATGACCACGGCGCGCAAGGCGGACAAGATCCTGGCCCTCGACGACGGCCGCATCGTCGAGCAGGGGACCCACGAGCAGCTCGTGGAGCTGGAGCAGGGGCTCTACCGCCGCTTCTGGGAGATCCAGGTCGTGAGCTAATCAGGGGGGGACCTTCCCGTCCCCCCTCGCTCGGCACAGCCGAGCGAGCCTCCCCCCACCGCGCGCTCCCCGCGCGGAAGCGTCCAGAGCTCCTCGAGAACCTCGGCCACCATGCCGGGCAGGGACGGGTCGTTGCACTCCCAGCCCTCGCAGTCCGCGCGGTAACACGGCCGGCACGGGAGCGGCGGCCCGATGACCCGCCGCGACGGCGGCGGGTAGGGGAACCACTCGTCGGGGTCGCTGGCCAGGAAGACGCCGATGGTGGGGACCCCGAGCGCCGCGCAGAGGTGCATGATGGCGTGGTCGTTGCACACGGCGAGGCGGCCGTGAGCCAGGATCCCCTTGGCGAGGTCCAAGGGGAGCGAGGCGGCGACCACGCGCCGGCCCGGCGCCGCCAGCAGGCGGTCCACGAGCTCCGCCTCCCGCGGCCCGACGAAGACGATCGGCCGGCCACGCCCCGCGAAGCGGTCCTCCAGCGCCAGGAAGTGCTCGAGCGGCCAGCGCTTGCGGTCGTTGCCGCCCCCGACGCCGAAGGACACGAGGGCCTCGTCGTCCACCACGCCCTGCTGCCGCAGCCACTCCCGGCCGCGCCCGAGCGTCGCCGGCGCCGCCGTCAGGCGGGGCGGCGAGAACGGCGCCGGCGCGCCCACGGCGACGAGGAAGTCGAGGTAGTCCTGCACCGCCAGCTGGTGCCGCTGCGACGGGAACGGCACCGGGTCGGTGACCTGCCCGTGCCGGTCGGGCCAGCCCACCAGGCGCCGGCTGCCCGCGGACACGAGGGCGTCGCGGCTCGCGTCGGTGCCGAGGAGGTCGAAGGCCACGTCGGGGGGCTGCGGCAGCTGCCCGGCCAGCTGCGCCGACCGGAGGGGCAGATCGAGGAGGCTCAGGTCGCGGCCGCACGGCTCGTCGCACAGGAAGCGGCTCACCGGCGCGAAGCCGAGGAGCTGGACCGTGGCCGCGGGGAAGGCGGCGTAGATGGCGGCCAGCGCCGGCCTGGCGCAGACCGTGGTGCCGATCATGTCGGGGAGCACGACGGCGACGCGGCGGACGCCGGACGCCTCGCTCATCGTCTCACTCGCCGTCTCCCTGGCCGTCCGATTCACTCGGGAGCGCCACGCCGTGGCGCCGCAGCAGGTCGCGGGCGTTCGCGTACAGGATGCGCTCCGCGGCCGCGGCCGGCAGCAGCTCGCGGTAGAGGTGGATGATCTCGTCGTAGCTGCGCGCCCGGCCGATCCCGTCCAGGTGGCCCGGGAGCGGGAACTCGTAGGGGAAGTCGGTGCCGAACAGGATCTTGTGCGGCGCGACGGAGTCGAGCGCCAGCTTGACCGGGGCCAGGTTGGCCCACTTGCGCTCGACCCACGAGGTCTCGAGGTAGACGTTCGGGCAGCGCTTGGCGAGGAAGATGCTGTTGACCGGGTTGTCCATGTGGATCAGCACCACATCGACGTCGGGGAAGTCGAGCACCAGCTCGGTCAGCCGCTCGGGCGAGCTGCGGTGGGTGTCGGTGTGCACCGCCAGGAACAGCCCCTCCGCGCGGCAGTGCGCGAACACCGGCCGCAGGAACTCCGTCTCGATCTCGTAGATGTTGGCGGTGGGGTGGAGCTTGAGGCCGGGGATCGGCAGCTGCCGGCGGAGCGCGTCGAGGTGCTCCCGCCACTCGGCCAGGTAGGGGTTGACCCAGTAGAGGGGCACCACCCGGCTCTCGTCCCGCAGCTCCAGCAGGTCGCGCTCCGCGTACTCCCGGCTGACCGTGGCGGAGAGGGAGCTGATGAGGATCCGCGCCACGGGCGAGCCCGCCAGGAAGCGGCGGATCTCGTCGGGGCGGTAGTTGGTGTTGTGCTGGATACCGCAGTGACCGTGGAAGTCGATGATGCGGGACATGAGGCGGGGCCGCGCGCGGGCTCTGGCCCCGCGCGGCGGGCGGGCTCGCGACCGGGCTTAGCTCTTGTGGACCTTGTCGCCGCAGCCGCTCGAGAAATCGCCGCACTTGGCGTTCCCGGAGCTCTTGTGGACCTGCTTGTAGCAGCCGCTGCTGTAGTCGCCGCACGCGCCCTTGGCGCCGCTCTTGTGCACGGAGTTGCCGCAGCCGCTGCTGTAGTCGCCGCAGGCGCCCGCGTAGATCGGCTCTTCGCGAAGATCCTCGATGGTCGGCTTCACGTAGGTCATCTGTCGCCCTCGCTCTCTGACAGGTTGCCCTGGCTTCTACGCACAATGCCACCGTTCCTACCCGGCATCAAGCCTTTCGCGTGCCGCGCTCCACCATCAGCTCGCGGCGGATCTTCGCCTGGCGCCGGTCCATGGTGGCGCAACGCCGGTAGTCGCCGGTCTCCTGGTAGGGGTGGCCGTGGCAACGGTAGCAGCCGTCGCGCACGCTGCACCGCTGACAGACCTCCAGGTTGTCGAGGCTCAACGACCGCAGGTCGGCGAGCGCGGGGTGCGCGAGCAGCTGCTCCAAGCGCTGGTCGCGCAGGTTGCCGAGGGGCAGCCGCACGCCGGGGCAGGGGTAGACGTTGAGTCCGGCGTCGACGCTTGGATCGTCGCCGACGTTGCACACCGGCTTCCCCGGCTGGACGTTGACCACCAGCTCGGGAGCACTCTGCTGGAAGCCGGTCACGTCCTTGGCCTGCTCGTAGCTGAGCTGCAGCTCCGCGTGGAAATCGGTGCGGTCGCGGGTCGGCTGGATCACCGGATCGAGATTGCGCTCGAAGCCGTGCCCGTCGGCGAAGGCGGCGATGGCCCGGAAGTTGTCGTAGTTGCGCGCGGAGATCGGGCTGTTGATGTAGAGCCGCACCCCCGCGTCCTTGAGCCTGAGGATCGAGCGCAGCGTGCGCTCCAGCGATCCGGGCACCATGGTCATGCCGTCGTGGACCCCCGGGTCCATCGAGTAGATGGAGATGCGCACCTTCTCGGGGTGGTACGCGGCCAGCCGCGCGACCGTCTGCTCGTCGAGGTCCAGCCCGTTGGTGAAGACGGTGAAGTAGAAGCCCAGGCCCCGGGCGAGCGCCAGCAGGTCCCAGAACCGGGGGTGGAGCGTCGGCTCGCCGCCGGAGAAGGCCAGGCCCACGAAGCCTGCGGCGGCGGCCTGGTCGCACAGGTCGCGCAGGTCGTCGAACGCGATCTGCTGCCGCTCCCGTGGCACCAGGCAGTGGACGCAGCGCTCGTTGCAGCGGTGCGTGATGTCGACGTGGATGGTGCTGCGCAGCGCCGGCGCCACGATGCCCAGGTAGGGGCGGTCGACACCCGCGACCGGCGCGGCGGCGTGCTCGACCAGGCCACGCCGCTGCAGCCCCGCGAGCAGCTCGTCGCAGTCGGCCGCGATGGTCGCGCGCACGACGCCGCTCAGCGCCACGACCTCGTCGACGATCTCCGCCACCGTGCGCTGGCCGTTCATCCGCGCCAGGAACACGGCGGCGCTGCCGCCGAAGCTCACGATGTCGTCGATCCGCTCCAGCCGCCGCACCTGGCAGCCCTGCTCCGACAGGCGCACCGCCAGGTCGTCGACCAGGTAGGGGTAGTCGCCCGGGTCCATGGCGATTGGCCGACTATGCCGCAACTGCCGCACCCGTGCGAGCCCGTCCAGCCCGGTCGAGGCTTTGAGGTTCCATCTTGGCACCTCAAAGGGGCGTGGCGGTCGGCGGTACCTCCCCTACGCCTTCACCGAACAGGGCGTCGCCATGCTCTCCAGCGTGCTGCGGAGCTCTCGCGCCGTCGGGGTCAACATCGAGATCATGCGCGCCTTCGTGCGCCTGCGCGAGGTGCTGGCCTCCCATGCCGACCTCGCCCGGAAGCTGGCCCGGCTGCAAGCGAATTGCGATCGGCAGTTCAAGGTCGTCTTCGACGCGATCCGCGAGCTGATGGCTCTGCCGCGAGCAGTTCCCGGACTTCCGGGCCGCGGCGGTCGTCTACCTCGAGGGGGTGTTCCAGACGGCGACCGTCGATACGGCGATGAGCATCAAGATCGAGGGCACCGACCTGCTGCGCACCGGCGGCACCCTGGCGCCGGAGTTTCTGGAGTCCCAGTACGAGAGCCCCTCCTTCCCCATCGAGCGCTGCACGATCTACGATGCGGGCTCCCGCGCCTTCGATCTGACGGAGTACTTCGCCGACGTGCGCGGGTACTGGCAGGCGAACCTGGCGCTGGCCGCCCGCGGCATGACCTATGCGCGGCTGCTGCGCGAGCGGATGCCGGAGCTGGACGCCCAACGCTTCGGGGACGTCGACCTGGCAGCGCTGGCGCGGGCGCAGCTCGCGAAGATCCCGGCGGAGCTACCGGCGGTGGCGTCGCACGCGGAGTAACGCGCCCCGCGGCGTGATACCACGCCCTGGCGCCTGTCCGTCCCTCAGAGTCCGACCGCGTCGCGGACGTCCGGCGCGAGTCGCTCCAGCGACCCCCGCATGTCGCGCACGAAGCCGCGATCGTGGTGAGCGCGCGCCGCATCGACCGCGTGACGCAGGGCGCCCGGTTGCAGCTCGGCGAGCGCACGGATGAGCTCGGCTGCCTGGCGGCGGTCCTTGTCGGCCTTGATCACCTCGCGGCGGCGGGTCGCCACCGCGAGCTTGTGCAGGGCGTACCGCCCGGCGTGGGGAACGTTGACCACCACGGCGTGCGGACCGATGAACAGCCCGCGCTCGACGTCAGCACGGATGAGGTAGTCCATCGAGCGCAACGGCTGGCCCCCCAGGCCGAAGGGCGGGATGGGTTTGGGCCGCGTGTCCCGGGGTGTCCGCGCGGTCGTGAGCAGGTCCACCTTCACGCCCCCCGCACGGGAGCGCAGTGCGGTGCTCGGCGTCTTCAGGTCCAGCTCGGGGATGAGGAAGAAGGTCGGGTCCACGTACGCCAGGACTCCGGGGATGTCGACGCGCTCGAGCTGCCCGCACGCCACGCTCACGAACTCGTCGCGGCAGAGATCGATGTCCGCCGTCGCGATGGTCTCGCTGCTCCACGACACGCCGAGCGCCGCACCGATCGAGACGAACGCATGCGAGCCGACGAGCAGCGCCCCCGACCGGAAGAGCCCGGCGCGCGCGAGCGCGTCGACGATCTTGAAGTGATTCGCCTGGTGACGCGCACCTCCCGAGGCGAGGTACGCGGCGGTGAGCCGCTCCAGATCCTCGAGAATGGGAGCGCGACGGGCCTTGCCGGCGACCAGGGCACCGCGCAAGGCCTCGGCGCGCGCGCTCCCCCTCGGGCCCAGGTAGGCCTGTCGCAGCCGTCCCTCGAGGTCGCGGAGCTGCCAGTAGAGGTAGGTCCGGCCGCGGACCTCGCGCTCGATGACCAGGCCGTTGGCAAACCCGCCGACGAGTTCCAGCTCGTGGGAGACCGCAGCCTCGAAGAGCTGAGAGTACAGGGTCTGGGTGTCTGGCCTGTGGGGCCTCACGTCTGTTGTATATCATATTTCAGGAAGCGATATACAACGATCCGCCGGACGGCTGAGCATCACCGCGCCCACCTCGTCGCCTCGAGGAACGCGCCCACCTCGCGGTTGAAGGCGGCGGGCGCCTCGACCTCGGGCATGTGCCCGACGCCCTTGAGCACGACCAGGCGCGCGCCGGGGATGGCGCGCGCGAGGCGCTCCGCGAAGTCGCGCGGCACGGCGCGGTCCCGCTCCCCGTGGACCACCAGCGTCGGGGCCCGGACCTGCCCGAGCCGCGCCGAGGCGTCCCAGGCCATCACCGCCCGCACCACGCGCACCTGCGCGCGCGCCCAGTCGTCGAACTCGCGCGCAGTCCGCTGGCGGACGAAGTCCTCGACGTACTCCTCGGTGTATGGGTTCCGCGCCACGAACATGAGGACGCGGACCGACAGGCGCAGGAGCCAGGGGACCACGGTCCGCAGGTGACGCGCGGTGAAGGTGGAGCTGACGAAGTCGCGCTGGAGCTGCGGGAAGGCGCGCGCCCCGGCGGCGTCGACCAGGACCAGGCGCCGCACCCGCTCGGGGTGGCGCAGCGCCAGGGCCAGCACGGTGGCGCCGCCGTTCGAGTTCCCCACCAGGGTCACCCGTTGGAGCCGGAGGTGGTCGAGGAGCCGGTGCACTACGCGCGCGAAGGTCTCGGGGTGGTAGCGGAACGTGCGCGGCTTGGCGCTCTTCCCGTGCCCGGGCAGGTCGATCGCGATCACCCGGTGGCGGTCGCGCAGGGCCAGGATGGTCGGCCGCCACACCTTGAGCGTGGAGGCCATGGGGTGGAGCAGGACCACGACGTCTTCGCCCGCGCCCTCGTCCACGTAGCAGACGGTGACGCCGTCGATCTTGGCGTAGCGCTCCTTGAGCCCGCCGTAGTCGAGGTCGCGGTAGGTCCGGATCGGCCGGCCCGGCGCGGCACCCGCGCAGCCCGCCGCGAGCAGGGCGGCCAGCAGGGCCGCCGCCGCGCCCGCGAGCTGGCGGCTAGAAGACCACCTTGAAGCTGACGACACCCTCGCCCGGCGTGCTGGTGGTCTCGTACTCGGACTTGTCGAACACCGTCTGCATGGCCCGGTTCTCGCGGAGCACCTCCGCCGTGAAGCCGCTGATGCCGTTGCGCTTGGCGAGGGTGGTCAGCTGCCGCAGCAGGAACGTGCCGATGCCGTGGTTCTGCCAGTCGTCCCGCACGACGAACGCCACCTCGGCGTAGTTCGTCTTCTCGTTCAGGTAGTAGCGGCCGATGGCCACGATGTCCTCCCCGAACGCCTCGGGGAGCGTGGCGACCAGCGCGACGTCGTTGCGGTGGTCGATGTAGACGAAGTTCTGGATCTCCTTGCGCGGCACGTGCTTCAGGCGGGACATGAAGCGGTAGTAGAGCGTCTCCTGCGAGAGCGCGTAGAACAGGTCCCGCATGCGCGACTCGTCGGTGGGCCGGATCGAGCGGAGGCTGATCTGGGTCCCGTCGTCGAGGACCATGGTCGTGCGGAAGGGGGGCGGCCCCACCAGCAGCTTGCCCTCCACTTCGGCGAGGTCCGGGCGCAGGTACTTCGCCTCAACGGCCTCCTTGAAGAGCTGCCCCCGGTAGTCCGGGTGGGCGATGGAGATCAGGGCCAGCGCGCGCTCCTGCACGCTCTTGCCGTGGAGGTAGGCCACGCCGTACTCGGTGACCACATAGTGGACGTCTCCCCGCGTGGTGACGACGCCCGCGCCCGGGCTGAGCCGGGTGACGATGCGCGAGATGGTGCCGTCCTTGGCCGTCGACGGGAGCGCGATGATCGCCTTGCCGCCCGGGGAGCGCGCGGCGCCGCGGTTGAAGTCCACCTGGCCGCCGATGCCGGAGTAGAAGCGCGTGCCCAGCGAGTCAGCGCACACCTGGCCGGTCAGGTCGACCTCCAGCGCGACGTTGATCGCCACCTGCTTGTGCTGGCGGCTGATGACGAGCGGGTCGTTCACGTACTCGGTCGGGTGAAACGCGAAGGTCGGGTTGTTGTCGATGGTATCGTACAGCCGGCGGCTGCCCATGCAGAAGCTGGCCACGATCAGGCCGCGGTCCGTGCTCTTGCGGGCGCCGGTGATGGCGCCGGCCTCGACCAGGTCGATGATCGAGTCGGTGAGCATCTCGGTGTGGATGCCGAGATCCTTCTTGGTCTTCAGGTACTCGAGCGCCGCCTGGGGGATGGTGCCGATGCCCATCTCGACGGTGGAGGCGTCCTCCACCAGGGCGGCCACGAACTCGCCGATGCGGAGCGTCGTCTCCTTGGGCTTGGGCAGCGTGTACTCGATGATGGGCGTCTGCACCGGCACCAGCACGTCGAGGTCGGTGACGTGGATGAAGCTGTCGCCGAGCGTGCGCGGCATGAGCGGGTTGATCTCGGCGATGACCACGCGTGCGTTCTCGGCCGCGCTCTTCACGATGTCCACCGACACGCCGAAGCTGCACAGGCCCCGGGCGTCCGGCGGCGTCACCTGGATGAGCGCGGCGTCCAAGGGGAGCTGGCCCGAGCTGAAGAGCCGCGGGATGTCGGAGAGGAAGATGGGGGTGTAGTCGCCGAGCCCCTTCTGGATGACGTCCCGGACGTTCTCGGCGATGAAGAAGCTGTTGACCCGGAAGCACTGGGCCAGCTCGCCGGTGGCGTAGGGAGCCTCGCCGCGCGTGAGCAGGTGGATGATCTCGGTGTCGGCCAGCTCGCGGCTGCGCCCGACCATCGCCTGGACCAGCTCCTGCGGCTCGGCACAGCCCGTGCCGATGAACACGCGCTGGCCCGGCCGGATGCGCTTCACGGCCTCGGCGGCCGTGGCGATCACCTCCGCGTACTTGGTTTTCCACTCGGGGTCGAAGGACGGCGGCCTGGTTGCGCTCATGGCCTTGCCTCAGCTCCGCTTCGCGAGCGTGATGCGAGCGTCGGCCGCGATGGACTCGGCGCCGATCTCGCCCACGATGAAGGGGTTGATGTCCAGCTCCCGGATCTCGGGGAAATCCGTGACCAGCTGGCTGATGCGCATCAGGGTCGTGGCGACCGCGTCCAGGTCGACGCTGCCTTGCCCGCGGACCCCCTTGAGCACGGCGAACGAGCGGGTGCTCTCCAGCATCTGCCGGGCCTCGGCCTCGGTGATGGGCGCGATGTGGAAGGTGACGTCCTTCATGACCTCCACGAAGATGCCGCCCAGGCCGAACATCAGCATCGGGCCGAACTGTGGATCGCGGGTCATGCCCAGGCTGACCTCGCGGCCGCGCGCGCACATCTTCTCGACGTAGACCCCCTCGATCCGGGCCGTGGGCGCCCGCTCGCGGATGCGGAGCATCATCAGGTCGAAGGCGTCGCGGACCTCCTGGTCCGAGCCGAGCCCCAGCCGCACGC
>JACRCY010000521.1 GCA_016218785.1 Deltaproteobacteria bacterium | reverse complement strand
CCTTGACCGGCTTGTCGTCCTGGGCGTAGGCCGCGGGGGCGGCACCCGCCAGGACGAACGCGACCACGAAGCACGAGACCAAGAGCTGGCGAGGCACCATCGGTCGCTCCCCTCTCGGCCTGCAGGCACCACCCGAGCCCGAGGCCGTTCTAGTCCGCAAGTGTCTGGACTCTATACCAGATGGCACCTGGGGTGTCAACGAAGGTCGGGCAGCCGCACGTGGGTGGGGAGTACCAGTGCTACTGGCTACTTGCCTCCCCCCTGGGTGGGGTAGCTCACCGACTGGCAGGCGCGGTGCTCACGGCCCGGGCCCGGGCCACGTGGACCCACGCCGCCTCGAGGAGATCGTCCACCCCCTCCCCGGTGGCGGCCGAGATACCGTGGAGGTCGATCCCGCGGGCCGCGAAGGCGGCCTTGAGCTCGGCCAGCCGGCCCTTCGCCTCGGGCAGGTCGAGCTTGGAGAGGGCCACCACCTCCGGCCGCTCGAGCAGCGCGGCGTCGTAGCGGCCGAGCTCGTCCCGGACGGCGAGGTAGTCGCGCAGCGGATCGCGCCCCGGATCGCCGGTCACCTCCACGACGTGGATGAGGGCGCGGGTGCGCTCGACGTGGCGCAGGAAGCGCAGGCCGAGGCCGGCGCCCTCCGCGGCGCCCGCGATCAGGCCCGGGACGTCGGCCAGCACGAACGTGCGGCCGGCCCCGAGCTGCACCACGCCCAGGTTCGGGGTGAGCGTGGTGAAGGGGTAGTCGGCGACCTTGGGCCGCGCCCGCGACACGCGTGCGATGAGGGTCGACTTGCCCACGTTGGGGTAGCCCACGATGCCGACGTCCGCCAGGAGCTTGAGCTCGAGGCGGATCCAGCGCTGCCCGCCGAGGCCCCCGGGCTCGCAGCGGCGCGGCGCCTGGTTGGTCGAGGTGGCGAAGTGGATGTTGCCGCGGCCGCCGCGGCCGCCGGCCGCCACCACGAAGCGCTGCCCCGGCGCGTGCCGGTCGCACCGCACCGTGCCGTCGTTGTCGCGCACCACGGTGCCCGCGGGCACCCGCACGACGAGGTCGGCGCCGGCGGCGCCGTACTGGTCCTTGCCGCGGCCGTCCTCGCCGTCCGGGGCGCGGTGGTGCTGCTGGAACTTGAAGTCGAGGAGCGTGGCGAGCTGCGGGTCGGCCACGAGCACCACGCTGCCGCCGTTGCCGCCGTCGCCGCCCGCGGGCCCGCCGCGCGGCACGCGCGACTCGCGCCGGAACGCCGCGCAGCCGTCACCGCCGCGGCCGGCCTGAACGAAGATGCGGGCCTCGTCGATGAACTGCATGGGACGGTGGGGCGGGGGCCGCGGTGAAGGGCCCGCGAGGGTGGGGCTACGACTGCGCGGCGGCCGCCGGGACGGGCTCGACGAAGCAGCGGATCCGGTCCCCCTTGCCGCGCACGTAGTGGACCTTGCCGTCGACGAGCGCGAACAGCGTGAAGTCCTTCCCCAGGCCGACGTTCTCGCCGGGGTGGATGTGCGTGCCGACCTGCTTCACCAGCACGTTGCCCGCCTTGACGAGCTGCCCGCCGTAGCGCTTCACGCCCCGGCGCTGCCCGTTGGAGTCGCGGCCGTTGCGCGAGCTGCCCTGACCCTTCTTGTGCGCCATGCTGTGCTCCACTGAGATGGGAACCCTCGGAGGGTTCCCATTCCCTCCCGCGATGGAACCCGCCGGGCGGAGCCCCGTCGGGTTCCGACGCGCTTAGCCGCTGATCTCGGTCACCTTGAGCGCCGTGAACGGCTGCCGGTGACCCTGCTTCCGGTGCCACGCCTTCCGCCGGCGGTACTTGTAGACGAGGATCTTCTTGTCGCGCCCCTGATCCACGACCTCGGCCACGACCTTGGCGCCGGCGACGTGCGGGGTGCCGAGGCGGACGTGGTCGCCGTCGGCGACCAGCAGCACCTCGTCGAACTCGACCGTCTTGCCGACCTCGGCGTCGAGCTTCTCGACCTGCACGGTCTCGCCCGGCTGCACGCGGTACTGCTTGCCGCCCGTCTGGATCACTGCGTACATGGGACCTACTCCTGCAATGCGGGGCCCCGGGCGCGACGGCCCGTGGACCGCAGCAGTCTATGCAGCAAGGTCAGTTTGTCAAGCGTTTTTCGGGGGGTAGTCGCCGCTGGCCGCCGCCGCGGCCGCGGCGCCGACCGCGGCGCCGACCGCGGCCCCGGCCGCAGCCAAGGCCGGCCCGAACGGCGGCCGGACCACGCCCTCCTCGGTGATGATCGCCGCCACGAGCCGCGCCGGGGTCACGTCGAAGGCCGGGTTGCGCACGCTGATCCCGGCGGGGCAGAGCTGGATCTCGCGCACGTGGGTCACCTCGGCCGGGGCTCGCTCCTCGATGGGGATCCCGGTGCCGTCCGGGGTGCCGAGATCCACGGTCGAGAGGGGCGCCGCGCAGTAGAACGGCACGCCGTGCGCGTGGCACAGGACCGCCACCCCGTAGGTGCCGATCTTGTTGGCGAAGTCGCCGTTCCGGGCGATGCGGTCGGCGCCCACGACCGCGCAGGTGATCGCGCCCTGCGCGAAGAAGTGCGCCGCCATGCTGTCGGTGATGACCGTCACCGGGATGCCGTCGCGCTGCAGCTCCCACGCGGTCAGGCGCGCGCCCTGCAGGACGGGGCGGGTCTCGTCCGCCAGGACCTGCACGCGCTTGCCCGCGGCGCGGGCGGCCCGGACCACGCCGAGCGCCGTGCCGTAGCCGCCGGTGGCGAGCGCGCCGGCGTTGCAGTGCGTGAGCACGGTGGCGCCGTCGGGGATGAGCGCGGCGCCGGCCCGGCCGATGCGGCGGCAGCGGTCGATGTCGTCCTGCCAGATGGCGAGCGCCTCGGCCTCGGGGTCGGCCCCCGCGAGCACGACGCGGCGCATGCGCTCGAGCGCCCAGAAGAGGTTCACGGCCGTCGGCCGCGTGGCCCGCAGGGTGGCGACGACCTCGTCGAGGGGCCGCCCCCGCCGCAGGCCGAGGACCACCCCGAACGCGGCCACGCAGCCGATGGCCGGCGCGCCGCGCACCACCATGTCGCGGATCGCGGCCGCCACCCCGGCCTCGTCGTCGTAGGCGAGCCAGGTCTCGACCGCGGGCAGCAGCCGCTGGTCGAGGAGGTGCAGCCGGCCGGCTCTCCACTCGAGCGGACTCAGGTACTCGTTCATGGTCCCTCTGGCCGTGGGCTCACGGCGCGTCCAGCAGCCGCCGCAGGATGTCGTTCACCACCGCCGGGTCGGCCTGCCCGCGCGTGGCCTTCATGACCTCGCCGACGAAGAAGCCCAAGACCTTGGTCTTGCCGGCGCGGTACTGCGCCACCTGCCTCGGGTTGCCGGCGACCGCCGCGCGGCACGCCGCTTCGAGCGCGGCCGGGTCGCTGAGGCGCGCGAGCCCGAGCTCGGCGACGACCGCGCCCGCGCCCCGGCCGGTCGTCACCATGTGCGCGAAGACCTCCTTGGCGATCTTGCCCGAGATGGTCCCGTCGCGGACGAGGTCGCAGAGGCCGGCCAGCTGCAGCGGGCCCACCGGCGCGGCCGTGGCGGCGGCGCCGGTGCGCTTGAGCGCGCGGAGCACCTCGCCGAGGACCCAGTGGGCCACGGTGCGGCCGTCGCCGTGGGCGCACGCGGCCGCCTCGAAGTAGTCGCTGAGGTCGCGCTCGGCGGTGAGCGTGGCGGCGTCCCCGGGCGGCAGGCCGTAGTCGGCCACGAAGCGGGCGCACCGCGCGGAGGGCAGATCGGGCAGCTGGCCTTGCGCCGCGGCGAGCCACGCCTCGTCGATCACCAGCGGCGGCAGGTCGGGCTCGGGGAAATATCGGTAGTCGTGCGCCTCCTCCTTCGAGCGCATGGCGGCGGACCGGCCGCGATCCGCGTCCCACAGCCGCGTCTCGGCGACCACCGCCGCGCCGTCCCGCAGCACGGCCTCCTGGCGCGCGATCTCGTGCGCGACGGCGTCGCGCACGAACTTGAAGGAGTTGATGTTCTTGAGCTCGGTCTTGACGCCGTACTCCGCGCGGCCGCGGGGCCGCAGCGACACGTTGGCGTCGCACCGCAGCGAGCCCTCCTCCAGGTTGCCGTCGCAGATCCCGAGCCACCGCACCAGCTGCCGCAGCGTGCGCATGAACCCCGCGGCCTCGTCGGCCGAGCGCAGGTCGGGCTCCGACACGATCTCCACCAGCGGCACGCCGGCGCGGTTGAAGTCGACGAGCGAGGTCGTCCCGCGGTGCACGTTCTTGCCCGCGTCCTCCTCGAGGTGGATGCGCCGCAGCCGCCCGCGGCGCGCCTGTCCCCCGACCTCGAAATCCACCGCCCCGTGCTCGGCGATCGGCTCCTCGTACTGCGAGATCTGGTAGCCCTTCGGCAGGTCGGGGTAGAAGTAGTGCTTGCGCGCGAAGCGCGTGCGCCGGCGCACCGTGCACCCGGTGGCCAGCGCCAGCCGCAGCGCGCAGTCCACGGCCGCGCGGTTGAGCACCGGCAGCACGCCGGGGAGGCCGAGGCAGACCGGGTCGACGTGCGTGTTGGGCGGCGCGCCGAACTCGGTCGACGAGCCGGAGAAGATCTTGGAGCGCGTCAGGAGCTGCGCGTGCACCTCGAGGCCGATGACCGCCTCGTAGACGACCGGCGGGGTCATGTGGGCTCCGCGGCGGTGGCCGCGGGAGCGGCCCCCGCGGTGCCCGCTGCGCCCGCGGCCCCCGTGAGCGCGTCCGGGTCGGGCGGGCGGCGCGCGCTGCCGGGCGCGGCCGCCTCGTAGGCGAAGGCGGCGCGGAAGATCGTCTCCTCCTCGAGCGGCCGCCCGAGGAGCTGCAGCCCCACCGGCAGGCCCGCGGCCGTGAACCCGCACGGGAGCGACATCCCCGGCAGGCCGGCGAGGTTGCACGACGTGGTGTAGGCGTCGCACAGGTACATGGCCAGCGGGTCGGCCACCTTCTCGCCGAGCCGGAAGGCCGGCAGCGGCGAGGTCGGCGTGGCGAGGAGGTCGCAGCGCTCGAAGGCGCGCCGGAAGTCCTCGCGCACCAGCGTGCGCACGCACTGGGCTTTTCGGTAGTACTCGTCGTAGTAGCCGGCGCGCAGCGCGTACGTGCCGAGCATGATGCGGCGCTTGACCTCGGGGCCGAAACCGGCGGCGCGGGTGGCGCGGTAGGTCCCCTGCAGCGTCGGCCGCTCCACCCGCAGGCCGTAGCGCACGCCGTCGTAGCGCGCCAGGTTGGACGACGCCTCCGCGGTGCAGATGAGGTAGTAGGCGGCGATGGCGTACTCGGTGTGCGGCAGCGAGACCGACACGACCGCGGCGCCCGCGGCGCGCAAGGACTCGATGGCCGCCGTGACCGCGGCCGCGACCTCGGGGTCGAGCCCGGCGCCGAAGTACTCGGTCGGCACGCCCACGCGCAGGCCCCGCACGCCGCGTCCCGCGGCGTCGCGGTAGCGGGGCACGGGCGCGGGTAGCGAGGTGGCGTCACGCGGGTCGTGCCCCGCGATCACCTCCAGGGCGAGGGCACAGTCGGCCACGCCGCGGCCGAGCGGGCCGACCTGGTCGAGGCTGGACGCGAACGCGATCACGCCGTAGCGCGACACGCGCCCGTAGGTCGGCTTGATGCCGACGACGCCGCAGAGGCTGGCGGGCTGCCGGATCGACCCCCCGGTGTCGGTGCCGAGCGCGAGGGCGCACAGCGAGGCGGCCACGGCCGCGGCCGACCCGCCCGAGGATCCTCCTGGAACTCTTTGGAGATCCCATGGGTTACGGGTCGGGCCGAACGCCGAGTTCTCGTTGGACGAGCCCATGGCGAACTCGTCCATGTTCAGCTTGCCGAGCAGCACCGCGCCGGCCGCGCGCAGCCGCGTCGCGGCCGTGCCGTCGTAGGGGGGCACCCAGCCGGCGAGGATGCGGGAGCCGCAGGTGGTCGGGATCCCGCGGGTGACGAAGATGTCCTTGAGCGCCACGGGCACGCCCGCGAGCGGGCCCGGCGCCTCGCCGCGCGCGAGGGCGGCGTCGATGGCGGCCGCGCGCGCGAGCGCGCCCTCCTCGTCCACGTGCAGGAACGCGTGGAGGCGGCCGTCGCGCCGCGCGATCCGGTCGAGGTACGCGCGGGTGGCCTCCACCGACGACAGCTCGCGCCGCGCGATCCGCTCCCGCAGCTCCGCGGCGCCGACGGTGGTCGGGTCGCTCACCGCTCCCCCTCCGGCGCGTCACCGCCGATGATGGCCGGCACCACGAAGCAGCCCTCGTCGGCCGCCGGCGCCGCGCGGAGCGCCTCGTCGTGCGCGAGGTGCGGGGCGGTCACGTCGTCGCGCAGTGGACAGTCGAGCGGCACCGCGTGGGTCGTCGGCTCGACCCCGGCGGTGTCGAGCGCCGCCAGGGTGGCCACGTAGCCGAGGATGGCGGCGAGATCCGCCTGCAGGGCCGGGATCTCCTCGGGCGCGAGCTCCAGTCGCGCCAGGAGCGCAGTCTCCAGCACCTCGTCCCGCGTGATGGCCATGGCGCGCCGTGCCCGTGCTGCTCCGTGCATAGCCGATTGGCGGTCTGCGGACAAGCAGCCCGGGGCAAAGCGGCCCGGGGCAAAGATGTTGCCGCCCTGCGGCGCATCCATTATAATAGACCGGCTTGCAGGGGTTGGTGGGCACGGCTACGTTCTCATCGGGAAGGCCGCGATCATGCTCTCCGTCGTGCGCCCGCTGCTCGTCGCAGCGGCGCTGTGCGTGGCCATCTGGCTCCCGCTTGCGTGCGGGGGTGGGGGTGAGCTGCGCGACGCGTCCCAGCAGGGCGGGAGCTACGCGCGGATCGCAGTAACCTACGTCCACCGACACGGCGATCCGGCCGGCCGCGTGCAGCTGGCGGTCGAGGGACAGTTCGTTCGCTACCGCAACGTCGAGGCCGACGGGATCGAGGCGCTCCTGGGCGCCGGTCCCCAGGAGCTGCGGCGGGGCGAGTGCCGGGTCGTGGACCGCCGCGCCCGCACGGGTGCGGCGTTCAGCGCCGAGGGCCCCGAGGCCGAGGTGGCGCTGCTCGACGCCGGCGACCTCCTGGTCAGGGGCCCGAGCGGCCACAGCGCGCTGCAGGCGCGCCGCTTCCCCGACCTGGTGCCCTTCGTGGCCGGCGTCTACTACTCCGAGACCGAGCCTCCGCTGGACCTGGAGCAGGGGCCGACCGGCGAGGTGCAGATCGTCGGCGTGGGCGGAGCCGAGGTCGGCCCGTTCGCCGCCGCGGTCCCCCTCCCCTTCGACGTGCCGCTCTGCGAGGCCTCCTGGGTCGGGACCGGCATCGAGCTGCGCTGGGCGCCGGGCGGCGAGCCCGAGGGGCTCCGCCTCGACGTGCGCGACGCCCGCGGCGAAGGTGCCCGCGCGGTGAGCTGCGCCGCGGCCGACGACGGCGGCTTCACCGTGCCCGCCGCGTTGCTCCACAGCCTGGGCACGCGCGAGGTGCGCGTCTCCGCCGAGCGCCTGCGCCGCCAGCCGTTCGTCAGCGCCGGCGTGGCCGCGGGCGAGATCGTGGTCTCCCTGCGCGACACGAGCGAGCTCACCCTGCCGCTCCCGGAGACGAAGCCCCGATGACCGGGCGCGACGGCAGCGCGGCCGCCCGCGGGAGCCCCGGCGACCGGGACAAGCGGCCGCGGCGCCAGCACGAGCGCCGGCCGGTGGAGCTGCCGGTGATCATCGAGGACGCCGCCAACCGGGTGCGCGGCAAGGTGCGGTTCGACTCCCATGACCTGTCGGTGGGAGGCGCCTTCCTCCGCTCCGACCTGCTCTTCGAGGTCGGCGAGCAGGTCCGCGTCGACTTCTCGCTCCCCGACGGCCACCGCATCCACGCCCGCGGGCGCGTGGTCCGCGTGAGCCGCGAGCGCGACGGCGGCCAGGTACCGGGCATGGGGATCGAGTTCATCGCGCTCACCGACCCGGAGCGCGAGGCGGTGCGCGCCTTCATCGCCCGGGGCTAGCCCCGGCACGGACCCCGAGCCCCCCACCCCACCGAGGACGCATGGCGGAAACCATCGACGAGCTGACGTTCAACTACGAGGACGAGGGGCGCCTGGTGCGCAAGGAGATCGACCGCGCGGTCCTCTCCAAGGGCGCGTGGGCGACGCTCATGTTCCTCTACCAGGAGCTCGACCGGCAGACCGAGCAGTACCGCGAGCCCAAGATCGCCATCGTCCGCTTCAAGAAGTGGAACGGCGTCTACCGCAAGCAGTCCAGCTTCAACATCTCGAGCCGCAAGCAGGCGCAGCAGATCCTCGAGGTGATCGAGAAGTGGTACGGCCCCGGCGCTGCCGGGGCGCCCGGAGCCGCCGGCGCGGCCGCCGCCGGCCCCACCGGCGACGGCGGCGAGGGTGGCGAGGAGTAGCGGCGCGACCCGCCGCTACTTCTTGCGGAACCGGTCGAAGAGGCCGCCCTTCTTGGCCTCCTTCTCCAGGCGCAGGCTGATGAGGCGCACCGCGCGCTGCGCGTCGACGTTGTCGGGGTCGAGCGACAGCACGCGCTGGTAGCTGGCGAGCGCCTGCGGGAGGCCGTTCTCGGCCATCAGGATCTCGCCGAGGTAGAAGTGGGCGTGGTGGCAGCGCGACTGCAGGCTGATGGCCTTCTGCAGCATCGGCTTGGCCGCGGCCGCGGCCGCAGCCTTGTCGGGGCTCGCCTGCCAGCTGGCCCAGGCGAGCAGGGCGTGGTGCTCGGCCTCGTCGGGGTTGAGGGTCAGGGCGCGCCGCAGCTCGGCGAGCGCGGGCGCCCAGTCCTTGCGCCGCAGCAGCACGCACCCCTTCTGGTAGGCGATCTCGCCCTCGAGGATGCGCTGGGCCCGGGTGGAGTCCCCCTTGGTCGCGTCGCGCAGCGTCTGCTCGTACTTCTTGCGCGCCTGGTCGTCGATGAGGGTGGCGTGGGCCTCGCTGATGCGGGCGAAGATGCGCTCCATCTTGGGGCGCAGCTCGCCGGTCCCGAGCGCCGGGACCCGGTCGGGGTGGAAGATCTTGGCCAGCTCGAGGTACGCGGCCCGCACCTGGTCCTTGGGGGCGCCCTCGTCGAGGCCCAGGACCTGGAACAGGTTCTGCTTCTCGATCTGGTTGAAGCGCGCCTCCACCTCGCTGCGCAGCTTCTGGCCTACCAGCGCTGTCACGCCGCCTTCGCCCGGCTTCGCCGGCGCCACGGGTCGGTCATCGGACACGCGCTGCGTCGGCGTCGGCGTCGGCATCCGCGCGCCCGACCCGTCGCCGACCGCCGCCGTGCCCCCGCGCGGCGTCGGGGGTCGGTTCTCCCCGACCGCGGCGGTCCCCGGCAGCGGCGTCGGGGGTCGGCTCACGGTGGCCGCCGCGGCGCTCACCTGCGTCGGCGACGGCGTGGGCACGGCCGCCAGGGGCGGCTTCAGGCGGGGCCGCAGCACGGGGACGGGGGGCGCGGTGCTCGGCGCCTCGAGGGCGGGCGGGCCCGCCGGCCGGG
>JACRCY010000520.1 GCA_016218785.1 Deltaproteobacteria bacterium | reverse complement strand
GCTTACAAGTTGCCGGAATTGACCAGGCACCTATGGCACTCAACCCCCTCGGAGAGGCTGATTCTTGGGGTGAGAAAGTCACTGCGCGAACAGTTACCCCATGACTCTTCATCCCTTGGCCACAGCGCGAATAGCTCCGGGAGGGGCGGTCCACCGCCGATGGGGTCCGGTCGAGCGGGTGGGGCCGCTCCGGGTGCACGAGCCCCCCGGCGCCGCGAGCAGGCGCGGGCCCCGGGGGTTCGCTGCGAAGGTGACGGGTGCCTACTGCTGGGGGCGCGAGTGGATGCCGCAGCGGATCCAGCTCGCCGCCACTTCGGCGGCCTGACCCGTCTTGCTCAGCTTGACGTAGTAGGTGCCCGCCGTGGAGATGTTGAGCGGGTCGGTGGAGGTGGAGGAGCCGCCGACCACGAGGTTCTCGCTCAGCGTCTCGGTCCCCGCGCGGATCTCGCTGTCGCCGCTGTCGCGGATCGAGACCGTGAGGCCCTGGACGCCGGAGCCGTTGCGGGCCGCGCCGCAGGCCACGGCGAGCGTGGTGGAGGCGGCCAGGTCGACCTTGTAGTAGTCGACGTCGCCGAGCGTCGGCAGGTGCGAGAGCACGAAGTAGCTGCCCGCCGTGGCGGACTCGGTCAGCGGCTCCGCGTTCGCGAGGGTGTCGTTGGCGCCGCTGGCCGTCGCCCCCTCGGCGTCGACCGGGTTGTCCGTGCTGCCGGTGAAGAAGGACGCGGTGTAGAAGGCGTTGGCGCCCAGCGCGCCGCTCGACTTGATCCACAGGGCGTAGTTGCCGGCCGGGACCAGGGGCGGCTCCAGCTCGAGCGCGCCGCCGGCGCCGTCGATGCGGGCGATGATGGTGGCGCCGGCCGAGTCGGTGATGGTGACGTCGCCGAGCTTGGCGCTCGAGCCGTTGCCGTCCGACCCCTCGGACTGGAAGGAGTAGTAGACCGTCGAGTCCGCCGTCAGCGTGAACGTGTAGACGTCGATGTCGCTGGTGTTGGCGTACGTGCCGAGGAGCGAGCCCGCGGCGCCGGCCGGGAAGGTGAGCGGGGCGGCGGTCGCCAGGTCGTTGCCCGGCTCCTGATCGATGATGGTGCCGCTGACCCCATCCTCCAGCGTCAGCAGGTAGATCTTGTAGGTGAAGAGCGGCCCGCCCTGCCACTTGGTGTCGTCGCTGGGGTAGTAGAAGTGGAACCAGTCCCGGACCTTGGCGTAGTAGGTGCCCGTGGAGGGGAGCCGGGTGATGAGGAACGAGTCGCAGTTGACGCCGCGAACCTCGTCGTCGTTCTCGGCGATCTGCGTCTCGCTCGAGTCGTAGAGCGTCACGACTGGATCGAGCTTGCCCTCGGTGCACTCGGTGTTGGCGCTCACCCAGATGCCGATCCAGGTGCCGGCCTGGCCGGTGAACTTGTAGAAGTCCTCGTCGCCCTTGGGATTGATGACGCCGGACTTCTGGCTGGCGGACGTGAAGTCCATCTGGATCGCCTGCGCGAAGCTGTCGTTGTTGTCGTTGACCGGGGCGTCCTCCTGGACGAACTGGTCCTGCTGCTCCCGGTCGAACTGCGGGCCGGTGGCGTCTTCCTGGACGCCCGCGTCCTGCTGGTTGCTGCCTCCGCCCCCGCATGCTGCGGCGATGAAAGCGAGTGCCACGATGATGCCGTGCAAGCCGTTTCGTGCCATGTTTCCCCTCACCTTTGGACAGGCGGGGGCAACCTAGCATGGGTCCAGCCCGTTGCGAAGTACCCCCCGGGGGCGGCCGACGGCGGCGACGATGACGGAGCGCTGCGCGGAGTGTAGGGGAGGCGCCCACCACGGCGCGTCGCCAGCCTACCGCGGGACCTCCCGGGACGGACCGGCTCCCCCGGTGGCGGCCGGGGCGCTGGCCGGGAGGGGCGTGGTGCTCAGGACGAAGATGTAGGAGTCCTTGTCGCGCTCGACCACCAGCACGCGGTCGGGCCCGGCGCGCCTGAGCAGCGGGAACCAGGGTTCTTTGGCCAGACGCTCGTCGCCGGCCACGTACTCGGGCACGTACAGATCCACCTCGACGTACCGGCCGTGCTTCGCGAGGTCGGCGGCGAAGCTCCAGGCCTCGAGCCCGGCGGCCGGGTACAGGTCGTTGTGGAGCGCACCGCCATAGAGCGCCACCAGGCGGCGCCGATCGGGCGCGCCCCCCGCGGGCGCGCCCCCGTCGGGCGAGCTCCCGGCGACCACGCCCGCATCGGGCCCGCCGCCGCGCGCCGTGGCGGGTGGCCGGTCCCGCTGCGCCATGGCCGCGACCGCCGTGTCGCGGAGCTGCCGGCCGATGAACTCCAGCAGCTTCACGTAGTCGACGTTCTTCCCGCCGAGCATCTTCTGGTAGTCGGCGCAGCCGACCTTGAGGGCGTGCGGCTGCACCCGGGCGGCCCGCGCCTTCAGGGCCAGGGTCACGATCTCGTTCTCGGTCGCCTTGGGCCGCGCGGTGGTCTTCTTCACGTTGGCGACCACCTTCTTCTCCGTGACGCCGCACGAGCCGTCGGTGACCCAGGTCTCGACCACGAGGTCGGTCGCCTGTGTCGCGAGGACCGGGAGCATCTGCTCCGTGAAGCGCTTGATGGCCGAGGGGACCGTGGGGCCGCCGACGCGCTGGTGGTACTCGCCGAAGCCCACGACCCGGGGCTTGTCCTGCAGCACGTGGGCGAGGGCCGGGCCGGCGCCCGGGAAGACGACGTAGCGGGGGACGCCGCCGTCGCTGGCCTCGATCCACGTGGCGCGGGCGGCACCCGCGTCGCGCGGGGCGGCAGCATCGCGCGCGACGCCGCGGTGGGCCGCGTCCCGGCCGCCGCACGAGGCGCAGAGCCACGCGGCGACCGCGAGGAGCGGGAGCGCCAGGAGAGCCCGTTGCCGCCGGAGGAGTCGCCCCATGGCCGCGCTACGCTCCGAGCGACGCGTGAATGCGCCGCGCGTCGGTCATCATCTCGACGAAGATATCGCGCAGCGGCTTCACCTCGCGGATCAGGCCGACCGCCTGCGAGCACGACACGGTGCCGGCCTGGAGGTCGCCGGTCTCGTACATGCGCCGCGCCGCCTCGCCCGACACGTAGGGGTAGATCTCCGCGAGGTCGGCGCCGCCGCCCCTCGCGTCGATCGCCTGGACCTTCTTCGCGGGCTCGTTGAGCCAGATGCGGTGCGCGAAGCCGATCGGCCGCATGATGACGTCCGTCGACAGCTCGTCCGCCGCGACGAGCGCCTTCTTGAGCTCCGGGTGGATGGGGCACTCCGCGGAGAGCATGATGCGTGTGCCGACGATGGCGCCGGCGGCGCCGAGGGAGAGCACCGCGAGGAGCGTCCGTCCGTCCACGACGCCGCCGCCGCCGATGACCGGGATCCTCAGGGCATCCACCGTGGCCGGCACCAGCACCAGGGTCGTCACGTTGAGCTTGCCCGTGGCGCCGCCGTTCTCGTAGCCGACGACGGTCACGGCGTCCGCGCCCATGCGCTCGGCGCGCCGCGCGTAGCGGACGCCGACGCACTTGTGCAGCCAGGTCATCTCGTGCTTCTTGATGCGCTCGACGACGTCGTCGGGCGGGTAGTAGCCGGAGGTCTCGACGATGCGCACCCCCTCCTCGGCCATGATGTCGAGGTAGCGGAGGTTGTCGAGCTTGCG
>JACRCY010000529.1 GCA_016218785.1 Deltaproteobacteria bacterium | reverse complement strand
GGGGCGAGGGCCCCGCGGGTACCGCCCCCGCGGGAGACCAACGGTGAGCGCGCCACGGGCGGGACGGCGGGGCGGGGCGGGGCAGGGCGCCGGGGACGGGCCCGCGCAGCTCCGCTTCGCGTCGCCGCCGGCGCCCGCGCCACCGCCGGTACCGGCGCCACCGCCCGGCGAGCCCACCGTCTACACCGTCGGCGATCTGGTGTCCGCGTGCGCCCGGGCCCTCGAGCAGGGGTTCGGCGACGTCTGGGTCGAAGGCGAGGTCTCGAACCTCTCGCAACCGGCCTCGGGGCACATCTACTTCACCCTGCGGGACGACCGGGCGCAGCTCCAGTGCGCGTGCTTCCGGCGCGAGGCCCGGGCGCTCCGCTTCCGGCTCGAGGACGGGCTGAAGGTGCGCTGCCACGGGCGGGTCTCGATCTACGAGGGGCAGGGCAAGTTCCAGCTCTACGTCGACCGGGTGGAGCCCGCCGGCCTGGGCGCGCAGGCGCTGGCCCTCGAGCAGCTCCAGCGGACCCTCCAGGCGGAGGGGCTCTTCGACGAGGCGCGCAAGCGGCCGCTCCCGTTCTGGCCGCGGGTCGTGGGCCTGGTGACCTCGCCCACCGGCGCGGCGGTGCGCGATCTCATCCGCGTGACGCACCGGCGCGCGGCCACCCGCCTGGTGGTGGCGCCGACGCAGGTGCAAGGGGCCGAGGCGCCGGCGCAGATCGTGGCGGCGCTGCGCGCCGTGGCGCGGCTGCCGGGGATCGAGGTCGTGGTCGTGGCCCGCGGCGGCGGCGCCACCGAGGACCTCGCGGCCTTCAACGACGAGGCCGTGGCGCGGGCCATCGCCGCCTGCCCGGTGCCGGTGATCTCCGCGGTGGGGCACGAGGTGGACGTGACCGTCGCCGATCTGGTCGCCGACCTGCGGGCCGCGACGCCGTCCCAGGCAGGGGAGCGGGTGGTGCCGGTGCAGGCCGAGCTGGAGGGCGATCTCGGCGGGCTCACCGTCCGCCTCGCCCGCGCCACGCGCCGCCGGCACGACGATCACCGACGCGACCTGGAGCACGCGTGGCAGCGCCTGGCGACCGCGGGGGAACGGCGCGTCACCGGGGCCCGGCTCCAGCTGCAGGCGCTCGACCGCCGCCTCCAGGTGGCGCACCCGGCGCAGCGCCTGCACCGGGACCGCACCGCGCTCCTGGCGCTCCAGCAACGCCTGCTGCGCGCTTCGCCGCGCGGCCGGCTCCAGCCGCTGCGCGCCGATCTCAGCCGCCTCACCGGCCGGCTGCGGCTGGCCGGCGGCGCGGCCCTGGAGCGGCGGCGACGCGACTTCGGCGCCGCGGTCGCGGCACTGCAGGCGCTGTCGCCGCTCGCCGTGCTGGAGCGCGGGTACACCCTGACGCGCGGGCCGGACGGGGCCGTGCTCCGCGAGGCGCGCGCCGTCGCGGTTGGCGACGAGGTCGCGGTGCGGCTGGCGCGCGGCGAGCTGGGGTGCCGCGTCGAGACGGTGCGTCCGGGCGGGCCGGCCGCGCCCGCCGTAGCGCCCGCGGCGACGGGGTCGTCCTCGTCGCGAGAGGAGCCCTAGGTGGTTTCGAGCAACAGCCGCCTGTGCGGCCTCATCGGTTGGCCGGTGCGTCACTCGTTGTCGCCGGCCATGCACAACGCCGCGTTCGCGGCCACCGGGCTCGACGGCGTGTACCTCGGCTTCGAAGTGCCGCCCGAGCGACTGCACCGCGCCATGAAGGGCATGGCGGCGCTCGGCTTCCTGGGCTGCAACCTGACCGTGCCCCACAAGGAGACGGCGCGCGGGGCGTGCGGCCGGCTCGACCCGGACGCGCAACGGTTCGGCGCGGTCAACACGTTGACCTTCGAGGACGGGACCGCCGTCGGTCACAACACCGACGCTGCGGGCTTCCTGCGGGCGCTGCAGGTCGAGCTCGGCTGCGACCCCCAGGGAGCACGGGCGCTGGTCCTCGGCGCCGGCGGCGTGGCGCGTGCCGTGGTCGGCGCCCTCATGCAGGCCGGGGCCGACGTGATCGCCGTGGCGGCGCGCACGCCGGGCCGCGCCGAGGTGCTCCTCGACGCCCTCGCCTTCGCCTGCGGCCGCGTCGTGCCCTGGACCGAGACGGAGGTGCGCGCGGAAGTGGCGCAGGCGGAGCTGGTGGTGTCCTGCCTGCCGCCCGAGGCTCAGCCGCTGGGGCTCGAGGCGCTACCGGCGCGCGCGGTCGTCCTCGACGTCGCCTATGAGCGGGAGACCGCGCTCCTCCGCGCGGCCCACCGGGCCGGCGCGCGGGCCGCGGGCGGCCTCGAGATGCTGGTGCAGCAGGGGGCGCTGTCGTTCGAGCTGTGGACGCGGCAGGCCGCGCCCATCGACATCATGCGCGCGGCGGCGCAGGCCGAGCTGGCGGCGCGGCGTGAGCGGCGGACCGCGCCGGAACCCTGACGCGGCGGCTACTGCGGCCGCTCACCGGAGGCGCGCGCCGGTGCCGCCCCGGAGGGCGGCAGGTCGTCGAGGCGCCTCACGAGGCAGCGCCGGGGCCCGGCGGGACTCCAGGCGTGTCTCCCCGCGCGAGGTCCCGGCCGCGCCACCACGCGGTCAGCGCGAGCCACGCGGCGCGAAGCTCGGGCGAACGCAACAGCGCCAGGGCGCCGGCGTAGACGACGAATCCGGCACCTGCGCCCAGGGCCAGCGTGGCGAGCGGGCGCAGGGAGAGCCGCGCGATCCACCACGCCGTGGCTCCAGCCACCAGCGCCGCCGCGCTGCACTGCAGGGCCGCGCGCGCCACGCCGCGACCCGAGGCGCCCGTGCGGTGGCGGAGCAGCAGCAGGGCCCAGGTGATGGAGAAGTCGAAGTAGAGCACGGTCGCCCACGCGATGCCCGACACCCCCAGCCAGCGGACGAAGAGGGGGGCATAGGCGGCGTAGGCGAGGGCCTCGATCACGCCCGCGATCGCGAGGAGGCGCATCGCCTTGAGCGCGTAGAAGCACCGGCCCACGATCATACCGAGCGCCGCGCCGACCGTGGCCAGCATGAAGATCTGCAACAGGGTGGCCACGGTGGCCGCGTCGGCTGCGCCGAAGCGGCCGCGCTGGAGCAGCACCGTCACCAGCGGCGACGCCAGCGCGATCCCGAGGGCGACCAGCGGCGCGAGCGCCAGCATGGTGTAGCGGAGGCCGGTCGAGACGGTGGCGCGGAACCCCGCGAGGTCGCGGGTCGCGGCACTGTGAGACAGGCTGGTGAAGACCACGGTGCCGATGCCGTTGCTCACGAGCAGGCCGAGCAGCAGCGGGATCCGCCACGCGTACTCGAGGCGCGCGATGCTCCCTTCCGCGAGCCGTGAGCCGAGGTAGCGGTCGACGATCGGGGTCGAGCGCATCACGACGTTGGCGACCAGGAGCGGCAGCGCGAGCATGACGAGGCGCCTGACGCCGGCGTGGGACCAGTGGAAGCCGAACCTGTAGCGCCGGCTCGGCGCCGTGAGCGCAGCCAGGATCGCCACCTGGCCGGCCGCGCTCAGGAGCAACGCCAGCGCCACGGCGGTCACCCCCAGGGTGTGGCTCAGCCCCAGGATGACCGCGAGGCTGACGACGGCTCCGACCAGGGGCACCACTCCCGGCCAGGCGAAGCGCCCCTGCGCCTGATGCACGGCGCTGAGCAGGGAGACGAGCGTCGTGAGGACCAGGGCTGGCCACAGGTAGACCGCCAGGGTGACCGCCCGGGCGTGCTGGTGCGGCGCGAGGCCGGGGGCGGTGAGCCGCAGGAGCGGCCCCGCGAACAGAATCCCCAGGACCGCGATGACCGCCAGGCCGGCGACCGTCAGGTTGACTGCGCCGCTGGTCACCAGCCACGCCTCGTCTTCCCCGGAGGCGAGCGAGTGCTCGACGAACAGGGGCAGCACGACGATCGGCAGCGAGCTGACGACCACCTGGAGACCGAACTGCGGGAGCGTGCTGGAGGCCAGGTACGCATCGAACTCGGCGCTCGCGCCGAAGCGCGCCGCGATCACCATCTGGGTCAGGAGGGTCGCCGCCTGCATCGCGAGAAACAGCACCGAGAGGACGAGCGACGTGGAGAGCAACCGGCCCGGTCCGCCCGCTGGCGGCGGCCCGGCGGCGGCCGCCGCGGGCGCGGCGGGGCTGGCGTTCATCGCGGCGGCGAGCTTGGACACGAGGCGAGAACCACCGGGGCTAGATGCCCGTGAGCCGCCGCAGGATCTGCCGGCCGTAGTAGGCGCCTTCGCGCGCGTAGAACGCGCCCCAGCGCCGGACCAGGCTCCAGGGAGCCGCGGTGGGAGGCGCCAGCCCGCTGGCCGCGTCCGGATGCATGAGGCGGAGGTAGTCCGTCCTTCCTCCGGCCAGCACGGCGCGCCACAGCGTCGCGTGCTGCCGCGCGTACTCGTGCCACGTCAGGCCGCGCACGCTGTCGATCCGCTGCCGGCGCACGGCGGCCAGTTGCTCGAACACGGCCAGCAGCTCGCGGAACCGCACGAACGAGTGAGTGATGCCGTGCGGGAGGTCCAGGTGGTAGCCCTGCGGGGTGACGATGGTCGCGACCCCCGCCGCGAGGGCGTCCAGCACCCCCATGGCGCCCTCGTCCAGGCCCAGGTACAGGTAGTAGTCGGCCCGGCTCAGACCGTCGAGCGCGGCGTCGTAGTCGGCTTCGAAATCGTCACCGCCGGCGTGGTAGCTCACGAGGGCCCCCGCCCGCCGCAGCTCCCGGACGATGGTCGCCCACCCCGGGCCGACGATCACGAACTCGAAGAGGTCGAGGCGCATGGCGTGGGCGAGGCGCACGAGCAGGTGCTCGCGCTTGCGCGAGTCGGGATAGACGCGACTGCTCAACGCGATCACCGTGCGGCGAGGCCTGGGCCGCAGGTCGCATCCCGGGGTCACGTAGGTCAGCTTCGACCCCGGGACGTTGAAGTCGAGGAGCTGCTGGAGCGTCATCCGCGACACGCAGACCGCGACGTCCACGAAGGGGATCCGCTTCTGGAGGAGCCGCAGCTTGTGGGGCCGGTCGATGTGGGTGACGAGCATCGTCGCCGGCCCGACCCGCGCGTCCGGGCCGTAGTAGTAGAGGAGCCAGTGATTGACGGCGGCCGTGCGGGACGGCTGCTCGGCGAGGTCCGCCGCGAAACCCCAGGCCGGCAGGTTCTCGGCGAGTCGGGCGGCGAGCTTCTCGATGATCCCGTTGCGCAGAGCCGGGTGGAGGACGAGCCGTACCGAAGTCGCCTGACCCATGGGAACCACGCTGCCTCGGGCTGGTGGCAGGCCCCCCGACGGCACAGGGCCACTGTGCGGCGGCGCGCTGGCAGTCACTTCGGACGGTAGCATCGCGGGACCCGGCAACGCTGTCAAGGATGCGCCCGACGCGCTGCTCCGGCGAGCCGCGGGCCTCCACGTCGGGGCGTCGCCCGGTCGTTCCCTTGCCGGGCGGGCCTCGTGCATGCCATACTCCACGAATGGCAGCGCGAGACGCGTGCCCGAGCGGCGCAGCTGAGCGCCGGGGACGGCACGCCGGCTCCGGGCGCGCTGACGATGGTGTCAGCCCCGTCGCCATGAGCGCTTGACTCGTTGACAGCCTCTGGCAGGGCGGGAGAGCGCGCGGGGTGGCCGTGTCCGCTCCGCCCCGCCACCAGCAGCTAAGGAGACCGGCCCGATGGTCTGCCGCATGTGCAAGAGTGACGGTCTCACCCCCTTCCTCGACCTCGGGTTCACCCCGCCAGCGGATCGGTTCCTGCGGAAGGAGCAGCTGCGCGAGCCGGAGGTGCACTACCCGCTCGTGGTCATGCTGTGCGCGAGCTGTGGTCAGGTCCAACTGGGCCACGTCGTGTCGCCGGAGGTGCTGTACCGGCAGGACTACCCGTACGAGGCCTCCCTGACCAAGACGGGCCAACGGCACTGGGCGGAGTTCGCCCGCACCGTCAGCGAGCGGATGCGGCTGGGCGCGGCTGATCTGGTGGTCGACATCGGCAGTAACGTCGGCGTCCTGCTGGCCGCGTTCCGGGATCACGGAGCGCGCATCCTCGGGGTCGATCCGGCGAGCAACATCGTCCGCATCGCCGAGCGCGGCGGGATCGAGACCGTCAACGAGTTCTTCGGGCTCGAGGTGGCGCGTGGCATCCGGGAGACGAGGGGGCCCGCGACCGTCATCACGGGAACCAACGTGTTCGCGCACATCGACGATCTCGACGACGTGCTCCGGGGCGTGGACGTGCTCCTCGGCGAACGGGGCATCCTCGTGATCGAGGCCCCCTACCTCGTCCACCTGATCAAGAACCTCGAGTACGACACGATCTACCACGAGCACCTCTCCTACCTCTCCATTCGCCCGCTGACGGCGCTCTTCTCCCGCTTCGGCTTCGAGATCTTCGACGTCGAGCGGCGCGACATCCACGGCGGGTCAATCCGCATCTACATCGGCCGCGCCGGGCGGCTGCCGATCGGCGCGGCGGTGGACGCGTGCCTCAGGGAGGAGGCGGAGGCTGGAGTGCACACGCTGCCCGTGCTGCAGGAGTTCGCCCAGGCCGTGCGGTGCAACCGGCAAGACCTCCAGTGGCTCGTGCGCTCCCTCAAGCAGCAGGGCCGGCGCCTCGTGGGGGTGAGCGCCCCGGCCAAGGGGATGACCCTGCTCAACTACTGTCACCTCGGCCCCGAGACGCTCGACTTCGTCACCGAGAAGTCGACGCTGAAGATCGGCCGGTACACGCCGGGCCTGCACGTCCCGGTCGTTCCCGACGAGGCCCTGCTGTCCGAGCGGCCCGACTACGCGCTGCTGCTCGCCTGGAACTTCGCCGACGAGATCATGGCCAACCTGCACGCCTACCGCCAGGCGGGCGGCAAGTTCATCATTCCCATCCCGGTGCCGCGGGTCGTGGACGCGTAGCCCGTGGGGCCCGAGGCGCGACCGCGCCGCCGAGGAGGTGCGTCGTGAAGATCCTGCATCCAGAGTGCAAGCAGGAGGACGAGCGCGGGCAGATCATCGACATCCTGGGCCAGGAAGTCATCGAGTACGTGACGCTGATCACGTCGGTGCGCGGCGCGACGCGGGGGAGCCACTACCATCGCGCCACCACCCAGACGGTGTACGTGCTGGGGGGACGCCTCAAGCTTCTGACCCAGCGGCCCGACGAGCCGGTCGTCACCGCCATCCTCGAGAAGGGCGATCTGGCGGTCACCGAGCCGATGGAGCGCCACACCATGATCGCCCTCGAGGACGCCGCCTTCATGGTCTTCACGCGCGGACCGCGGGGCGGCGACGACTACGAGAGCGACACCTACCGGGTGCCGCCACTCGGCGAGTAGGCCGAGCCGGAGCCGGGGGAGCGAACGGACCATGATCCCCGTATGTGAGCCGCTGCTCAGCGAAGCCGCGCGTCGGTACGTGGACGAGTGCCTGCGCACCGGCTGGATCTCCTCCGCCGGTCGCTTCATCACGGAGTTCGAGGAGCGGTGGGCGGCCTACTGTGGGATGGACCACGGGGTGGCCGTCAGCAACGGGACCGCGGCGCTCGAGCTGGCCCTCGAGGCCCTGGACCTGACCCCGGGCGACGAGGTGATCCTGCCGACGTTCACCATCGTGTCCTGCGCGCTCGCCGTGGTCCGGGCCCGAGCGACGCCGGTGCTGGTGGACAGCGACCCGGTGACGTGGTGCCTGGACGTGGCGCAGCTGCGCGCCCGGATCGGCCCGCGCACGCGGGCGATCATGCCGGTCCACATCTACGGCCACCCGGTCGACATGGATCCGGTCCTCGAGCTGGCGCGCGCGCACGGCCTGACGGTGGTCGAGGATGCCGCGGAGGCGCACGGGGCCACCTACAAGGGACGGCGGGTCGGCGGCCTGGGGGACCTGAGCTGCTTCAGCTTCTACGCGAACAAGATCATCAGCACCGGGGAGGGTGGGATGGTGCTCGCCCGCCGGGTCGAGCACGCCGACCGGCTGCGCGCGCTGCGCAACCTGTGCTTCGGGGCGGAGCGACGCTTCGTTCATGCCGCGGCGGGGCACAACTACCGCCTCACCAACCTCCAGGCGGCCATCGGCGTGGCCCAGGTCGAGAGCATCGACGAGCACCTGCGGCGCAAGCGGTGGATGGGGCGGGCCTACTCCGACCGGCTCCGGGGGCTGGCGCAGCTCACGCTGCCCGCCGAGGCGGGCTGGGCCAGGAGCGTCTACTGGATGTACGGCGTGGTGCTCGCCGACGACGTGGGCTACGACGCCGCCGAGTTCGCGCGGCGCCTCCGCCAGGAGGGGGTGGAGACCCGCCCCTTCTTCGTGGGGATGCATGAGCAGCCGGTGTTCCGCGAGCGCGGCCTGTTCGCGGGCGAGCGCTACCCGGTGGCCGAGCGCCTGAGCCGCCGCGGGCTCTACCTGCCGTCGGGGTTGACCCTCACCGAGGCGCAGGTGGAGGCCGTGAGCCAGGCCGTGCGGCAGGTGCTGGAACGGTCGTCATGACGTTGTTCGCGGAGCCGTACGCGCGGGTCTACGATTGCTTCCAGGCGCGCAAGGACTACGCGCGCGAGGCCGATCTCATCGAGGGCGTGTTCCGGCGCTGCGGCGGCGGGAGCATCGAGCGCGTGCTCGACGTCGGCTGCGGCACCGGGGGCCACGCGCTCATCCTCGCCCGGCGCGGCTACCGGGTGACCGGGCTGGATCAGTCCGTCGACATGCTCCGCCGCGCCGAGGCCAAGGCCGCCGCCGCCGGGCTCGCCGCCACCTGGGTGAACGGCGACCTCCGCTCGTTCGCCGTGGACGGCGGGTTCGACGCGGCCCTCGTGATGTACTCGACCCTGGGGTACATGCTCGAGAACGACGACGTCCTGTCGGCCCTGCGGAACGTGCGCCGTCATCTCCGCGCCGGCGGGCTCCTGCTGTTCGACGTGTGGTACGGCCCGGCGGTCCTGACGATCAAGCCGTCGGACCGGACGACCGTCGTCGAGGTCTCCGATGGCACGGTGACGCGCACCGTCAAGGTCGAGCTGGACGCGCGGCATCATCGCTGTGCCGTGCAGTATCACTTCCGCCATCAGTCGGGCTCCCTCGCGGCGCAGGAGAGCGAGGAGCTGCACCTCGTGCGCTACTTCTTCCCCCTCGAGCTGGAGCTGATGCTCGGACAGACCGGCTTCGCGCTGGCGGCGCTCACCGCGTTCCCGGAGGTCGACCGGCCGCCGGACCTGGATTCGTGGAACGTTCTCGGCGTGGCGCGCGCGGCGTGAGCGCGCGCGGCGCGCGCGGCGGCTCGATGGCCGAGCGCCCGGTGAGCCCCTCCACGAAGCCACGGTGCCAGGCGATCAGGCTCTGCGCCAGCATGGCGGTGAGCGCCGGGACCTCGACGAAGGCCCCCGGCTCGCGCCGCAGCCGCCAGCCGAGCCAGGCGGGCGCCGTCGCCACCGCCGCCGCGGGCGCGAGGCCCGCCGTGGCGAGCGTGAGCAGCGGCATGACGTGGAGCAGGCGGGTGGCCCCGTGCAGGCGCATCAGCTGCGCGTGGCCGCGGCCGTAGTTGCGCATCATGCGGACGAACGCCGCCGGCGTCTCCGGGCGATGGTGGTAGACGACGGCCTCGGGGGCGTAGAGGAGGCGGTGGCCGCCGCGTCGCAGCCGCAGGTCGAGGTCGAGGTCCTCGCACGGCCACAGGTCCTCACGGAACCCGCCCACCTCGGCGACGGCCGCCCGCCGCAGGAGCGCGCAGCACGACGGGTTGTGCGAGGTCTCCGTGGTCACCGCGCCGGTGCGCGCGTAGTCGGACACGAAGCCGGCCGCCTCCAGGAAGCGCTGCACGCGGCGGGCGTAGGGCGGCGAGCCGGCCGGCGCCAGCTGCCGCCCCCCCACGCCCGCCACCCCCGGCCCGCCCGTCTCCAGGGCCCCGACCAGCGCCTCCAGGCACCCGGCGTGCAGCTCGCAGTCCGCGTCGGTGAAGAGGCAGCAGTCGGCGCCCGTCCGGCGCAGGGCCAGGTTGCGCCCGCGGGACGGGCCGACGCCGCCCGTCTGCAGCACCGTGGCGCCGTGACCCCGGGCGACGACCGCGGTCTCGTCGGTCGAGCCGTCGTCGATGACGATCACCTCCAGCCGCACCCCCGGCAGCCGCTGCGCCGCCACCGATCGCAGGCACGCACCGATCACCCGCGCCTCGTTGCGCGCGGGGATGATGACGGCGAGCGGGGACGCGGTCATTGCGCCGCCGCCGCGCGCTGCGCGAAGTACGCGCGCACGCTCGCGCCGAACGACGCGAAGACGCCCGCGCGCGCGAGCTCGCGGTCGTCGCGCACCCGTCGCCGCTGCAGCTCCCGCCGGGCGCGGAGCAGGGCCGGCAACTCGAGCACCACGTCGCGATCAGCCGCGAGCAGAGCGCGCAGGCGCGCCCCGTCCCGGTGCCAGGCGAAGCCGCCGGTGCGGACGAGGTCGAAGCACGCGCTGACCGCCAGGCCCTCGAGCAGGCGGCGGGGGCCGCTCAACCGGATCAAGTTGCGCAGCCGGTTGCGCTGCGACAGGAAGAGGCGGCGCGGGTCGTCGGGCCGGCCCATGAGGGCGCCGCCCTCGTGGTAGACGACCGAGGTGGGCACGTGCAGGACGCGCCAGCCCATGAGCCAGGCCCGCCACCCGAGGTCGACATCCTCGTGGTAGATGACGTACGCCGGGTCGAAGCCGCCGAGCGCCAGGTAGGCGCTGCGCCGCACGCACAGCGCGCCGCCGCAGGCGAACCCCGTCGTCGCCGCCGGCGCCGGCGGCCCGGCGGGCGCCGGCGCGAACTTGCCGATGTCGACGCCCCCACCGATGAGCGCCACCTGGCCGCCGGCGTGGTCGACGCGCCGGCCATCGCCGGACAGCAGGCGGCTCCCCGCGAGCGCCACGTCCGCGTCGGCCATCGCGGTGACGAGCGGCGCGAGGAAGTCCGGCCCGACGCGCACGTCGTTGTTCAGCAGGACCACGAGCGGCCGCTCCGCCAGGAGCGCGTCGTCGCGCAGCACCCGGTCGTAGGCGCCGGCGAAGCCGAGGTTGTCGCCGAGCGCGACCACGCGCACAGCGGGAAAGCGCGCGCGCACGAGATCGACCGAGCCGTCCCGCGAGCCGTTGTCGACCAGCCACGGTTCCAGGAGCGGATCCCGCGCCGCCTCCCGCGCCAGCGACTCGAAGCACGGCTCGAGGAAGCGCCGGCCGTCGCGGTTGAGGACGAGGACGGGGACGGGGACGGGGACGGACATCGAGGGTCCCATGGTACCACGGCGGCGCGACCCCGGCCGCGCG
>JACRCY010000519.1 GCA_016218785.1 Deltaproteobacteria bacterium | reverse complement strand
CCCCGGCCTGCGTCGAGTGCGAGAGCCTGCCCGCCTGCGACGGTGGGTGCGGCTACCTCGGCCGGGACGAGGCGGGCCGATGGAATCCGAACTGCGACATGCACCAGGACCTGCTGCGCGAGTGGATCAGCTACCGCTACCGACTGTTGCGGCAGCGGGGAGAAGAGGGCCAGATCCCGTGCGTCTGACAGGGCGCTAGCGCATGAGCCTCCTCGACCGGTTGATGGCGGCGTACACCCCCCGCCGCCTCCGGTGCCTGCGCGGGCGCGTACAGCTCCGCCACGGCGAGCGCCGGTTCGTGCTCAACCCGGTGACCATGGACGGGCTGTCGCTCGACCGCGCCACGGCCGCGGCGCTCGGCCGCCGGCCGGTGGTGCTGCCCGCCGGGGCCGGAGCCTCGACGGCGGAGCTGGTCCGCCGCGGGCTGCTGGTCGATGAGGCCGCGCCGGAGCGGGAGGCCCTGCTCCAGGGCCTGCGCCGGCCTGCCTGGGCCGCGCCGTGCGTCGACGTCGTGTTCCTCCTCGAGGCTGGCGCCGACGTTCCGGCGGCCCTGCAGGCCCTGCGCGGGCTCATCCGCGCGGCCCGCGCGCGCGGACCCGTCGCGATGATCAAGTTCCGGGTGTGCGGCCGGCGCGGCGAAGCGCTGGCCGAGCGGGAGGGCGTCCTGCGGTCGGTGCGTGCCCTCGCCCGGAGCGAGGGGCTGCCCGTCGGCGTGGGCCTGGGCACCGACGTCCCGGCCGAGGTCGGCGCGATCGACCCCAAGGCGACCGACGCGGTCTTCGTCCAGTGCGACCTCTCGGAAGGCGGCCCGCGGTCCGGGCGGCCGGGCGAGTGCGACTGGGAGGCGATCCTCGAGCTCCCGCGACGGGGACCGGCCGTCGCGACCGCGATCGCGGCGCGCGGCCTGGCCGATCTCCGGCGCCATGGCGCGCTGCTCCGGCGCCTGGCCCGCCATCCCCGGGCGGACGCGGTCATGTGGCGCGTGGCGCTGGCGGGGATGGGGTCCTGGGGCTACGCCCTGAACTCGGCCTGCCTCGCCGCGGCGGCCACCGCGGCGCTCCTGCGCCTCCGGCGCGAGCTGGCGCACTTCGGCCTGCGACCGGCGCCGATCATGTGGCCGTACAACCTCCACTTCGGCTGTTCCCTGGTCCTGCCGGAGGCGCGCTTCCTCTTCCCCGACGGCAGCCAGCACCGGTGCGCGGCGGAGGCGATCCCCGGCCGGGCGCGCGCCGCCCCCGGACGCCCGCGTGGCGGCGCGGCCGGCTTCGATCCGGAAGCGCGCAACGCGGCGCGCCTCGCGGCGCAGCTGGCCGGGCCGTGCCGCGGGTGCTGGGCGCTCGGGTTCTGCGCGGCCCGCTGCCCGGCGTTGCCCGCGCCGCGCAAGGGGGACCGCGACTGCCTTCAGTGCCGACGCCTGGTCCGCTACGATCTCCAGACCTCGCTGCTCACGGGGCAGTTCACGTCCGCGCCCAGCGCGGGAGCGCCGCCGTGCCGAACCTGATCCTCACCAACGCCTGCAACCTGAGCTGCCCCTTCTGTTTCGCCACCGAGTCGCGCGTGGACTCGCGGTGCTCCGCGGTGAGCCGTGTGGACCGGACCGAATTCGGCCGCTGGCTGAAGTGGCTAGGCACGGACCGGGTCAAGCTCTGCGGTGGGGAGCCGACGCTGCACCCCGACTTCATCGAGCTGTTGGAGATGGCCCTCGCCTCCGGGAGCCCCGAGATCCTGCTGATGACCAACGGGCTCTGGCCAGACGCGGTCCGCCGACACATCGCGCGCCTCGCGCCGCGCCACCTCGTGCGCCTCACCATCCTGTTCAATGTCCTCGAGCCGGCCCGCTACCGGCAGGTCCAGGAGCGGCGGCTCGCCGCGGCGCTGGCCGCGGCCAACCCGTACACCGCGACCATCGGGTTCACGATCTACAAGCGCCCGTTCGACTACCGCTACGTGCTCGAGCTGGCGAAGCGGACCGGCATCCGTCACCTCCGCTACAGCATCGCCGCCCCGAACATCTCCGACCCCGCGGGGGCCATCGACCCGGAGCGTGACTTCCGTCCGTTGGCGCGAACGGTGGTCCGGCTGGCCGGGCAGGCGCACCGCGCCGGCCTGGCGCTGGGCGGCGACTGCGGCTACCTGCCACGGTGCGTCTACTCGCCCGGCGACCTGGCCAGGATGCAGGCATACCCACGCGCGATGCAGCAGTGCCACCGGTCGCCGGTGGACATCGCGCCGGGGGGCACGGCCTGGCGCTGCTACGGGCTCTATGCGGTCCTGCGCACCACGGTCGACTGGTCGCAGCCCCCCTCGCAGCTCGACGGCTACTTCGACCGCCGCGTCCGGCTGCTCGAGGATCTCTTCCTCTTCGAGGACTGCCGGGAGTGTGTCTACCTCGAGGAACGCCAGTGCCTCGGCGGGTGCTACGCCCTGCGCGTGGCGCGGCAGCTCCGCCGCGATCCCGCCACCTGCCTGTTCCCGGTCGACGACGACGAGCAGCTGCTGCGCTGCGAGCCGGTGTTCATCGGCCACCTGGTCGGGGTGTTCCAACTGGCGCCCCAGAAGTTCAGGGTCGTGGTGCAGCCGGAGCGCACCACGGGACGCGCGCGCCTGGAGCTGATGGCGAACGCGGGCACCGTGCGGCTGCTCCGGCAGGAGGCGCCCGGCCGCACCGTGCGCGAGTGGGTCCCCGAGCTGGCCGGGCCGTTCACGGCCGCCTCCAACCGGACGCGCGCGGCGCTCGCCCTCGTGCGGTCGCTCTTCGACAAGGACCTGCTGACCTTCCGCCGCCGCGGGAGGGGCTCGCGGCGGCGCCGATGAAGCCGTCTGACCTCGATGCGCTGCTGATCCTGCCGCCGTACGCGTCGGCCAGCGCCGCGGACTACTATCCGGCGCCCTACTTCCTGGCGAGCTACCTGCACCAGCGCGGCTACACCGCCGAGGTCCTCGACCTGAACCGCCGGCTGCCCGCGTTGCTGCTCGCGCCGCGCGTCCTGCTCTCCCTGGCCCGACGCTACGGCGCGCGCAAGCGCAGCCTGGAACGCCGGCGCCGGCTCTCGGCGGGCGACCTGGCGGAGTACCAGACACTCGTCAGTCGTGTCGGCAGGCTGAAGGCCCTGCGCCAGAGCCGCGCCGTGCTGCTCGCAGCGATGCGCCCCGTCGCCCGCGGGCGGGCCCGCGAGCAGCCGTTCGCCGCCACCCTCGGCGGGCTCGGCGAGGACGTCTGCCTCGGGGGCGAGGCGAGCCGCCGCCTCGCGCACGCCCTGCTCACGGGTGGGCCCTTGGGCGAGCTGTCGGGCCGGGCCGCGCGCGCGGACGCCCGCCACTTCCTCGACGTGGTCCGGCCGGACCTCGACCGGGCGCTCCGGAACCGGCCCCGGCTGGTCGGCCTCTCCGTGCCCTTCGGCGTGCAGCTCCTGCCGGCGCTGGTAGTCGCACGCTACTGCCGCCGTGCCCTGCCGACCGCGCACCTCTGTCTCGGCGGGCCCGTGCCCACCGCGCTCGGCGGCGCGGCGCACGGCCGGCTGGTCTCCTCCGGCCTGGTGGACAGCGTCGTCTGCAACGAGGGTGAGGCGCCGCTCGAGCAGCTCGTCCGGGCGCTGCGGCAGGGCCGGCTGGTGGCCGGGGCCGGGCTAGTCGCGTGGGAACCCGACGGGCTCTGCCCGGCGGGTCCCATCGCGGGAGGGTCTGGGAACCCTGCGAGGGTTCCCAGTTCAGTGACCCCGCCGGCGGCCGTCGACGTGGCGCTGCGCCCGGGGACGACCTACCTGCGCATCCCGGGGCCGGCCCAGGCGCCCGGGGACGACCTCCTGTGGATGCCGATCCTGCAATCGCGTGGCTGCTACTGGGGCCGCTGCGCGTTCTGCAGCTACGATTGTCAGTACTCCTCGCCGCGCTACCGCCACCGCCCCAGCGAGGACGTCCTCGACGACATCGCCCACTACCGGGCACGCGGCGTCCGCAGCTTCGTCCTCATCGTCGAGGCGCTCCCGCCCAAGCACGCCCTCGAGCTCGCCACCGGGATCCTGCGGCGGCGGCTGGACAT